>NZ_LZKE01000117.1:0-544 GCF_001672675.1 Mycobacterium sp. E2327 | reverse complement strand
ACCACCAGGATCGCGATGTCGGTCGCCTTGGCGCCGCGGGCACGCATGGCGGTGAACGCCTCGTGGCCCGGGGTGTCGATGAAGGTGATCAGCCGCTCGGTGCCGTCCAGGTCGACGGCGACCTGGTAGGCGCCGATGTGCTGGGTGATGCCACCGGCCTCGCCCTCGCGGACGTTGGCCTTACGAATCGTGTCCAGCAGCCGGGTTTTACCGTGGTCGACGTGACCCATGACGGTCACCACCGGCGGACGGGTCTGCAGGTCCTCCTCGCCGCCCTCGTCCTCGCCGTACGTCAGGTCGAAGGACTCCAGCAGCTCGCGATCCTCGTCCTCGGGGCTGACGACCTGCACGACGTAGTTCATCTCGCTGCCGAGCAGCTCGAGCGTCTCGTCGCCGACCGACTGGGTTGCCGTCACCATCTCGCCGAGGTTGAACAGCGCCTGCACCAGCGAGGCCGGGTTGGCGTCGATCTTCTCGGCGAAGTCGGACAGGGACGCCCCGCGCGCCAGCCGGATGGTCTCGCCGTTGCCGTGCGGCAGCCGCA
>NZ_LZKE01000116.1:0-128427 GCF_001672675.1 Mycobacterium sp. E2327 | reverse complement strand
CAGCCGCCCCGGGAAGGTGTCCAGCAGCGACTCGCGAACGCTCACCCGGCTACTTGGGCCCGATCAGCGCGAAAGCCTGCCTGGCGACCTGCAGCATCCAGCCGGTCACCCGGGGGCCGTGATCGCGGGGCCAGTTGAGCTGAAAGCTGACCACCCATGGCTGCTGGTTCTTGTCGACGGCGTACCAGCTGAACGTCAGATCACCGGGCAGCCCACCGGCTTTCGCGCCGATATATGGCCAGGTGTTGCGGTCCAACTGGATGCCGGCCACCGCGGAAAGGATCTGCCTGACCGGCGCGGCCGGACCGACCGCGTCGGCTTGCAGCGCCACGTGCACCCGGCAGATGTCCTCGGCGCTGCCGTACCACTCCGCGCCGTAGGCCGACGCCGGGGTGTGGGCATGGGCCGGATCCGGTTGGTAGGGAGTCGAATCCGCCTGCGCCAGCAGCTGGGCGCGCACCTGCTTGGAGCCCTGCTTCCACTGGTCGCGCAGATCTGGTTTGCCCCAGCCGACGGAGAACAGCTCATACATCGTGGGGAACGGCGTCATGCTGCCCGGGTCGTGATGCCCCGCGGTGGCGAGCGCCTCCTCGATGGCGTGCGTTCCCAGTTTTCCGATCAGCAGATCGGTGGCCATGTTGTCGCTGGTGGCGATCATCTTCTCGGCGGCCGTGCGCACCGAAACCTGTGCTCCCACAGGCAACTCCAGCCCCGACGAGCCGACCGCTCGGCCCTTCTCGGTGACGGTGAGCTGATCGTCCCACGACACGGTGCCGTTTCGGACGGCGCTGGCGACCGCGTGCAGCACGTACAACTTGAAAATCGATGCCAGCGGTAGTGATTCGGCGGTGTTGGTGCCGGCGACAGGGTCACAGTGACCGTTGTTGACCTTGGCGGCCTGGTACGAATAGCGGGCGCCCGTCTTGCTCAGCACGGCGTCGACGTCGCGCCAGGAGTTGATCTTCGGCGGCTGGGTGTCGACGTCGAACCGGTCGACCCGGCCCTCGTCGTCGGTGTGTATCCGAATATCTTGCCGCGCGCCGTACGACGTCACCAGGTGCAGGGTGGCGACGCTGGCGCCGAGGTCGACGGCGTCGAGAGTGAAGGGGCGATCCCACCACAGCCCCTCCATGGTGGTCTCGACCGACTCGACCTTCTCGGGCGCGGCCAGGGTGCCCACCCCGACCGGGCCGATCGGCCAGTCCGAGTTCAGCATGTCCAACGTCTGCTGCGCGCGGATGCCGGGCGGCGTCCGGGTGTCGATCTGCCGGCCCGGGTTCGCCGCGTTCGCCTGCGGGGAGGGGGAGGGGGCGCAACCCGGCGCCAGGGTCACCACCAGCGCCGCCGCGGCGCCCAACGCCGCCACGCGGCGCCGAGCCGATCGGTCGCTAATTACCCTGCTTGCTGCCGGCAACGTCCATCACGACCTCGAATTCCAGCAAAGATGCCCCGGTCGCCACCGGGTTGGCCCGCTCGCCAGCATGGGCCTCGATGGCGGGACCCTTGGCCCAGGCCTGGAAGGCGTCTTCGGACTCCCAATGCGTCACCACGAAGTAGCGGTTCTCGCCCTTGATGGGGCGCAGCAACTGGAAGCCGAGGAAACCGGGCTGGTTGTCCACCGCGTGCGCGCGGTGGGCGAACCGCTTCTCCAGCTCGGGGCCGGCGTCTGCGGGCACCTCGATTGCATTGATCTTCACCACTTGCGGCATTCCGCTAGGCTACCGCGCCGCCCGCCTTAACCGACTCCCGGGCGGGCCACGCAAGATGGTGATATGCCCAGCGACCTGTTGACCTGCCGCGGTGGCCGGGGTGAGCCATTGGTGCTGGTGCACGGCCTCATGGGCCGCGGCACCACCTGGTCGCGTCAGCTGCCGTGGCTGGCGCGGTTGGGCACCGTCTACACCTACGACGCCCCCTGGCACCGGGGCCGTGACGTCGACGACCCACACCCGATCAGCACCGAACGCTTCGTCGCCGATCTGGCCGACGCGGTCGGCTCCCTGGGAACGGCGGCCAGGATGGTCGGGCATTCGATGGGGGCCCTGCACTCGTGGTGCCTCGCCGCGGAGCGCCCGGATCTGGTCTCGGCGCTGGTGATCGAGGACATGGCGCCGGACTTCCGCGGCCGCACCACCGGGCCGTGGGAGCCCTGGCTGCACGCCCTTCCGGTCGAATTCGACTCTGCCGAGCAAGTATTCGACGAGTTCGGGCCCGTCGCCGGGCAGTATTTCCTGGACGCCTTCGACCGCACCGAACGCGGGTGGCGCCTGCACGGGCACACCCCGCGCTGGATCGAGATCGCGGCCGAATGGGGGACCCGGGACTACTGGGCACAGTGGTCGGCGGTGCGGGCCCCGGCGCTGCTGATCGAGGCAGGCAACTCCGTAACCCCGCCGGGCCAGATGCGCGCGATGGCCGAAACATCCTCCCCGACAACATATCTGCACGTACCGCAGGCCGGTCACCTGATCCACGACGAGGCGCCGCAGGCATATCGCGAGGCCGTGGAGTCGTTTCTGGCGGTCAGCGCCGGCCGGTGATCCCGCGCGCGGTGCGCAGCGCCACCGCCATGAGCGTGTTGGTCGGGTTCTGGCAACCGGACGTGACGAACACGCTGCCGTCGGCGACAAAGACGTTGTCCATCTGATGCATTCGCCCGTTGGGGTCGACGACGCTGGTCGCCGGGGACACGCCCATCTGCATCCCGCCCATCACGTGCTTGGTGTTCGGCGGCGTGCCGCCGCCCAGCTTTCGCTCCAGGCCGTCGGGGACCGCGGCGAACAGCTGCGCGCCGGCCGCCGCCATCATCGCGGTGATGGGCACCAGGTAGAACGTCTGCGCCACCGCCTCGTGCCTGCCCGGCGCCCACGTCACCCGGGCCACCGGCTGGCCGTTGAGGTCCGTGACCGTCGGGTCGAGGGTGACATTGTTGGTCAGGTACGGCAGATCGGTGCCGATGAAATTCACGCCGGCGAGCCGGTCGCGCAGCAGCGAGGCGCGCATCAGGTCCTTGAACGGGCTGCCGAACAGCTGTACCCCGGGCAGGAATCCGAGGATCTCCTGGTAGAACTTGCCTTCCGTGATCGGGTCCTGGCTGCCGCCGAGCTCGCACAGGCCGCCGCGGATGTAGGGCAGCCCGGCCAGCTTCGCCGCGAGCCGGGCCCCGGGGAAGTTCGGGTCGCAGAAGTCCTCCATGCACTGCGTGATCGAGCGGCCGCGGTAGGCGTGCACTCGCTGGTCGAGGTAGATGCCGAACCCGTCGACGAAGTTGTGGAACATCAGCCGGGCGCCGATCCGTCCGCTGGCGTCGGGCAGGCCGGACAGCAGCGCCAGGCGCGCGGTCTCGATCGCCGACGCGGCCAGCACGACCAGGTCCGCGCTTTCCCCGCCGGGGCTCCCGCGCGGGTCGAGATAGGAGACGCCGGTAGCCCGCCGGCCGGTGAAATTGACCTTGGTGACGGTGGTTTCGGGGCGTAACTGCGCCCGCCCGGTCCGCAGCGCCAGCCGCAGCGGGGCGAGCGCGCCCACCCGCGCCGAGATCGGGCAACCATAGTTGCTGCAGAAACCGCAGTTGTTGCACGCCGGGCGGCCGTCGTATTCGACCGAATTGATCGCGGTTGGGAACGGATACGGATGCAGCCCGATTCGCTTGGCCCCCTTGGCGATCAGCGTCGACGAGCGCTGCTGCGGCCCGGGCGGCATCGGGTATTGCCGCGAGCGCGGCGCGTGCTTCAACGAGAGCGCGGGAATCGTCCCGACGTCGCCCTGCGTCCCGAGCAGCACCTCGATGATGTCGTAATACGGTGCGATCTCACTGTATTCGAACGGCCAGTCCTGCACGTCCGCGCCCGGTTGCGGGCCGAGCATCGACAGCCCCTTGAAGTCGATGTCCCAGAACCGCGGCACCTTGGCGTCCCAGTGCACGGTTCCGCCGCCGACGGTCACCGGAAGCTCGTTGACCGGGCCGACGTAGCCGGCGGCCTGGGAGGCGTTGTGCCGGTAGGTCCGCGGGTAGGCGAGCGGGTCCGGCTGCTCGAAGTAGCGGTACAGCGACTTGAGTTCGTCGTTGGCGAATGTCGTCCCGAGCGGACCGGTGCCCTCCAGGTTGGTGAAGTAGTTCGATCCCTTCTCGAATATCACGACATCCCAACCGTTTTCGGCGAGTTCCATCGCCACCGTCGACCCGCCGGCGCCGGAGCCGACGATGACCGCCTTAGGCACTCACGCCGCCCCTTCCGCCCAGTTTGCCGATGACCTGTTCCCAGCCCCCGCGGCGCAGGCGGTTGATGATGTCGCTGAGGACGACCACGTCCCACTGAACCGCCTCCACCTCGGCGGGGGTGTATCCGCGCGGCTGGGAGTCTCCGGGGTACTTGATGTCCTTCCAGCCCACCAGGTTCGCGTTGCCGCCGTACTCGGGGACGCTGTACATCGCTTCGATGGTGTGACCGAACAGCACGCCGGCGAACGTCGCCGCCGGACCGTGGGCCAGGATGAGGTCCTGCTTCACCCCCGGGATCGCGGTGAAGTCGCCGCCGGCCTGCTGGTCGAGTAACGCGATGCCGCTGTTGTATTGGTCGCGCAGCTGGGTCAGGCGCTGCTGCCACGCGTAGGCCTGGGCGCGGTTGAGCGGGACGAAGGTGGCCATGTAGTCCTGCGAGCCGCCGGCGCGATTGCTCCACGGGCCGCCGGCGTGCACGTCGGCGGGCGTGACGTCGAAGACCGACAACATCCGGTCCAGGTAGTTGACGACGTTCGCCTCGTGCGCCCCCGGACCGAACTCGACCGGGCAGTCCTGCGGCCCGGGGATCAGGCGGCGGGTGGCGGCGTCGAGCACCGCGGCCTGGTGCGCCGTCAGGAAGCGGTAGCCCGGGTCGGCCGACGCGACGGGCACCGCGCCCCTCATGGCGGCGGCCAGCGGCAGCAGGCTCAGGCCGCCGAGCACCGCGCGCCGGGACACCGGCGGCAAGCGGGATCCTTGGCCGGCCTCCTCGCTGGGCACATCGGCAGGGTATGACGCGGATATGAGTCTGACGTGGAACGCGGACCGAGCGGCGTGTCGCGTTGCGCGGGAAGGGGCTTGTGGGATAACGCCCCGTTGTGGCAGGTAAGTTGTTGTGTCGCTGCCAGATTAAGCGGCGATAACCGCGACATCGTAGGCGGACAGTTGGGCGTCCGCGGTGACGATCGTCAAGTCGAGCAGCTGCGCTTGGGCGACCAGGACACGGTCGAATGGATCGCGATGATGATCCGGAAGCTCGGCGGTCCTCAGCACGTGCGCATGGTCGACAGGCAGCGCAAACGTTCCGGAGCGACGCATGCGGTCTGGCACATACGACGCCGGTGCTTCGGGCAACGCGAGCTTACCCAGCCGATACTTGATCGCGATCTCCCAAGCGCTGGCGGCCGACAGCAAGATCGTGTTGCGGACCTCCTCGACGATTGCGCGTGTTTCGTCCCGCAGCCGGTCGGGGTCCGACTGCAGCCACAGCCAAACATGGGTGTCGATGAGGTAGCGCCTCACCGATGGAAACTTTCGAGAACATTGTCGGGCAACGGAGCGTCGAAATCGTCGGGCACGGTGAACACGCCGCGGTCTATACCTAAGCGGCGGGTCTCCCGGGGGTGGTACGGCACGAGCTTTGCCACGGGTTCACCACCGCGGGCAATTTCGATCTCCTGTCCGCTGTCGACGAGCCGGAGCAGCTCCGACAGGCGGGTCTTCGCCTCATGGATACCGACCCTGATCCCTGTGGACTTAGTCATGGACTTAGTTTAACTGAACCCACCGCCCGGGTTTCGACGCAATCTGATAAATTCTTCAATCGTTCGAATATAGGAAACGTGGAGTCTTCAGGAGAGCTGCCGTGTCGGTGCCGCTGTACAAGGTCAAGGCCGAGTTCTTCAAGACGTTGGGGCACCCGGCGCGGATCAGGGTCCTCGAGCTCCTCGTCACCGGGGATAAGTCGGTCGCCGAACTGCTGCCCGAGGTGGGGCTGGAGTCGTCGAACCTGTCGCAGCAGCTGGGGGTGTTGCGCCGCGCGGGTGTGGTCGACGCGCACCGGGACGGCAACACGATGATCTATTCGATCGCCTCGCCGGACATCGCCGAGCTGCTGTTAGTTGCGCGCAAGGTTCTCACCGGGGTGCTCAGCGACCGCGTGGCGGTGTTGGAGGACCTGCGCGCCGGCGGCGCGGGGTAGCGCATGGGCTGGATCCGCAAAGCGTTCCGGGTCGGCCGGATCGCCGAACCCGCTACACCCGCACCGCAGCCGGTGGTGAAACCGCTTGCCGGGGTGCGTGGTTCGCTTCAGATCCGCCACGTCGACGCGGGTTCCTGCAACGGGTGCGAGGTGGAGATCGCCGGGGCGTTCGGACCGGTGTACGACGCCGAGCGGTTCGGTGCGCGGTTGGTGGCCTCCCCGCGCCACGCCGACGCGCTGCTGGTGACCGGCGTCGTGACGCGCAACATGGCGGGCCCGTTGGCCGCGACGCTCGAAGCCACCCCGCTGCCGCGCCGGGTGATCGCCTGCGGGGACTGCGCTCTGAACCGCGGGGTGTTCGCGAACGCGTACGGCGTGGTCGGTGCGGTCGGGGAGCTGGTGCCCGTCGACGTGGAGATCCCGGGCTGCCCGCCGACCCCGGGTCAGATCGTCGAGGCGCTCAGATCGGTGACCGGCAAGTGACCGCGGAACTGGCGACGCGTCCGGTGGCCGGGCCAAACCTCTTGGCCCGCAGGGACTTCCGTCCCACCCTCGCGGGTGCGCTGACGTCACTGCTCGGCGCGGCAGCGGGGTGGCTTCGAGCGTCGCGGCCAACGGGCCCGCCATGTTGCGCGTCACGACGCCGGTCACCAGCAGCGCGTCGGCGTGGCGCGGGGAGGCCACCAACCGCGCACCGACCCGCTCGGCGGGTTCTTCATGGCGCTCGTCGGGGCGGTCGCCGTCGTCGTCGGGCCGTACACGATCGGTTATGCGCGCCGCGAGCATCTCGGCGGGACGGCACTGGCGGTGTTGCCGCTGTTCGTCGCGGCGATGCTGCTGGTACCCGCGGCGGCGTCGGTCACCAGCTTCCTGTTGGCATGGGAACTGATGGCGCTCGCGTCGCTGGTATTGGTGCTGGCCGAACACACTCGCCCCCAGGTTCGTTCGGCCGCATTGGCGTACGCGGTGATGACCCAGTTGGGGTTCGTCGCGATCCTGGTCGGGCTCATGGTGCTGTCCGCGGCCGGCGGCGCCGACCGGTTCGCCGACCTGCACCGCATACCACAGGGCGCCCGCACCGCGGTATTCGTCTTGACGGTGGCGGGATTCGGGTCCAAGGCCGGGCTGGTGCCGCTGCACGCCTGGTTGCCGCGTGCCCATCCCGAGGCGCCCAGCCCGGTGTCGGCGCTGATGAGCGCGGCGATGGTCAACCTCGGTGTCTACGGCATCTGCCGCATCGACATGCAGCTGCTCGGCCCGGGTCCACGCTGGTGGGGCCTCACCCTGATGCTGGTAGGCGGGGTTTCGGCGCTCTACGGCGTGGTGCAGGCCTCGGTGGCCACGGATCTCAAACGGCTGCTTGCCTATTCGACCACCGAGAACCTCGGGCTGATCGCGCTGGCGCTGGGGGCGGCCACCCTGTTCGCCGCCGCCGGTGCGAACGGGCCGGCGACGATCGCCGCGGTCGCGGCCATGCTGCACCTGATCGCGCACGCGGCGTTCAAAAGCCTCGGGTTCCTAGCCGCGGGGTCGGTGCTGGCGGCGACCGGGCTGCGCGACCTCGACCGGCTGGGCGGTTTGGCCCGCCGGATGCCGGCGACCACGACGCTGTTCGGGGTGGCGGCGCTCGGGGCGTGCGGGCTGCCGCTGGGTGCCGGCTTCGTCAGCGAATGGCTGCTGGTCCAGTCGCTGATTCACACGGCCCCCCAACACGTCACGGCGTTGGCGCTGACTACGCCGCTGGCGGTCGGCGCCGTCGCGCTCACCACGGGCCTGGGCGTGGCGGCGATGGTCAAGGCGTTCGGGATCGGATTCCTGGCCCGGCCACGCTCGGCGTCCGCCGCCGACGCCCGCGAGGCGCCGGGCAGCATGCTGACCGGCATGGCGGTCGCGGCGGTCGCCTGTGTGGTGCTCGCCGTGGCGCCCTCGGTCGTCGCGCCCGCGCTGCGCCGGACGGTCGCCGCGCTGCCCGCGGCGCGGGCGGTGCAATTCACCGACCTCGGCGCCGTGGTGCGACTCCCGGGCCTGCAGGGATCGATCGCGCCCGGCGTGATCGCTGCCGGTGTCGTCGTGGCCGCGCTAACCGTCGCCGCGCTGGCTCGGTGGCGCCGGACGCGGCGCCCACAACCCGCCGCGTTGCCGCTATGGGCTTGTGGCGCGGAGGATCTCACGGCACGCATGCAGTACACCGCCACCTCCTTCGCCGAGCCGCTGCAGCGCGTCTTCGACGACGTCTTGCGCCCGGACACCAACATCGAAGTCGTACCCAACGCCGGGTCCCGGTACCTGGCCGACAAGATCACCTATCGCACCAGCATCGGCGATGCGATCGAGGAGCGTCTCTACCTGCCGGTGGTGCAGGCGATTTCGGCGGCGGCGGTGTTGGTGCGGCGCGCCCACACCGGCAGTGTGCACCTGTATCTTGCCTACGGTGCCCTGGGCGTCCTGACCGTGTTGGTGGTCGCCCGATGAACGTCTGGTCCTACGTCGCGGGCGCCGCGCAGATCGGCGGCGTAATGGCCGGGGCGCCGCTGGTGGTCGGCCTAACCCGGCAGGTGCGGGCGCGCTGGGAGGGCCGCGTCGGGGGCGGCCTCCTGCAGCCCTGGCGGGACATCGTCAAACAGCTTGGCAAGCAACAGGTCACGCCGCGCGGGACGACGGTGGTGTTCGCGGCCGCCCCCGCGGTCGTCGCCGGGTCCGCGTTGCTGATCGCCGCGATCGCGCCGCTGGTCGCCACCGGCTCGCCGCTGGACTCCAGCGCCGACTTGTTCGCCGTCGTCGGCCTGCTGTTCGTGGGCACCGTCGCGCTGACCCTGGCCGGCATTGACACCGGCACCTCGTTCGGCGGCATGGGCGCCAGCCGCGAGATCACGATCGCCGCCCTGGTCGAGCCCACCATCCTGCTGGCGGTCTTCGCCCTGTCGATGCCTGCGGGATCGGCCAATCTAGGTGCCCTGGTGGAACATACGATCGACCATCCCGGGCAGGTGGTGTCGCTGGCCGCGGTGCTGGCGTTCGCCGCGCTGGTTATCGTCATCGTCGCCGAGACCGGACGGCTGCCGGTGGACAATCCGGCGACCCACCTCGAGCTGACGATGGTCCACGAGGCGATG
Organism: Mycobacterium sp. E2327; assembly: GCF_001672675.1. Classification (NCBI taxonomy): domain Bacteria; kingdom Bacillati; phylum Actinomycetota; class Actinomycetes; order Mycobacteriales; family Mycobacteriaceae; genus Mycobacterium; species Mycobacterium sp. E2327. The sequence continues at coordinate 119,111 of NZ_LZKE01000116.1, read as the reverse complement.
ATCCTCGAATACGCCGGCCCGCGGCTGGCGCTGGTCGAGTGGGCGGCCGGCATGCGACTCACCGTGCTCTTGGCGCTGCTGGCAAACCTGTTCGCGCCGTGGGGCATCGCCGGCGCCCAGCCCGGCGCGCTGGCCGTGGTCGCCGGCCTGGCGGCGGTGGCGGCCAAGGTCGCGGTGCTCGCAGGGCTGCTGGCCACCGTCGAGGTCTTCGTCGCGAAGCTGCGGCTGTTCCGGGTCCCCGAGTTGCTTTCCGGGTCGTTCCTACTGGCGTTGCTCGCGGTGGTCGCCGCCAACTTCTTCGCGGTGCCGGCATGACGTCCAATACCTTTGCGGTTCTCGTCGACCTCGCCGCCGGCGGACTGCTCCTGGGTGCGGTGCTGATCGTGTGGCGGCGCGACCTGGTCGCCATCGTCCGCCTGCTGGCGATGCAGGGGGCAGCGCTGGCGGCCATCCCCGTGCTGCGCGGAATGTACGACGGCGACGGCGCGCTGATCGGTGTCGGCGTCGCGGTTTTCGTGTTGCGGGCCGTGGTCTTGCCGCGGCTGCTGTCCCGCGCCGTCGGGTCCGGACCGCAGTCGCATCGCGAAGCCACCCCGCTGGTGAACACGGCCACGTCACTGCTGATAACTGCCGCGCTGACGCTGGCCGCCTTCGCGGCCACCCGGCCGCTGGTGAATCTGCAGCCGGCGCCCACGACGACTGCCGTCCCGGCCGCCACGGCGGTCGTCCTCATCGCGCTGCTCGTGATGGTGACGCGGCGCCATGCGGTGTCGCAGGCGGCGGGATTCCTCATGCTGGACAACGGAATCGCCGCGACCGCGTTCTTGCTCACGGCCGGGGTGCCCATGATCGTCGAGCTCGGCGCGTCGCTGGACGTGCTGTTCGCGGTGATCGTGATCGGCGTGCTGACCGGTCGGCTGTCTCGTGCGTTCGGGGGCGCCGACCTGGACCGGCTGCAGGAGCTGCACGACTGATGACCGCTCTGCTGCTCACCGCGATCCTCGCGCCGGTCGGCGCGTCGGTCGCCACACTGGTCGCCGGGTGGCGCCGGGCGACGGCGACGCTGATCGCCTTGTCGGCGATGACGGTGCTCGGATGCGGTGCGGCGCTGGGGTTCCGGGTCGGATCGGGGACGCAGTTCGCGCTGGGCGGATTGCTGCGCGTCGACGCGCTCACCGTCACCATGCTGATCGTCATCGGAATCGTTGCCGCACTGGCCACCTGGGCAAGCATCGGCTACCTCGACACCGAGCTCGCGCACGGCCACACCGACGCGCGCGGCGCCCGAATCTACGGCGCGCTGACGTCGGCCTTCCTGGCGGCGATGGTGGTGGCGGTGTGCGCCAACAACATCGGGGTCATCTGGATCGCCGTCGAAGCCACCACCGTGATCACCGCCTTCCTGGTCGGGCACCGCCGCACCCGCGGCGCACTGGAGGCGACGTGGAAGTACGTCGTGATCTGCTCGGTCGGCATCGCGGTCGCCTTCCTCGGCACGGTGCTGCTGTACTACGCGGCCGAGCACGCCGGCGCGCCGGCCGCGGCCGCGCTGAACCTCGACGTGCTGGCGGCGCATGCCGGCACGCTGAATCCCGCCATCGCCCGGCTCGCGGGCGGGTTGCTGCTCATCGGCTACGGCGCGAAGGTCGGGCTGTTTCCGTTCCACACCTGGTTGGCCGACGCGCACAGCCAGGCCCCGGCACCGGTTTCCGCGCTGATGAGCGGGGTGCTGCTGTCGGTGGCCTTCTCGGTGCTGATCCGACTCAAGCCGATCTTCGACGCGGCCACCGGGCCCACCTTCATGCGGTCCTGGCTACTGGTGATCGGGCTGGCCACGCTGGTGGTGGCGGCCCTGATGCTGACGGTGACCCCCGACCTCAAGCGCATGCTCGCCTACTCCTCGATGGAGAACATGGGCCTGATCGCGATCGCCGCGGCCGCGGGAACCACGCTGGCCATCGCCGCGCTGCTGCTGCATGTGCTGGCCCACGGAATCGGCAAGACGGTCCTCTTCCTGGCGAGCGGCCAGCTGCAGGCCGCGCACCGCTCCACAGCGATCGCCGACATGAGCGCCGTGCTGCGGCGCTCCCGTCTGGTCGGCGTAGCGCTCGCGGTCGGTGTGGTCGTGCTGCTCGGGCTGCCGCCGTTCGCGATGTTCGCCAGCGAGTTGGCCATTGTGCGCTCGCTCGCCGATGCCAGGCTCACGTGGGCCATCGGGGCGGGCTTGCTGTTGGTTGCGATCGCCTTCGCCGCGCTGGCGCGCAACTTCGGCCGAATCCTCTTGGGCGACAGCCGCGCTGACGCGCCGGCGATCACGGTGCCGCGGACGGTCGCGGCGGCGTTGGTCATCGGGGTCGCCGCGTCGGCGGTGCTCGGTGTCACCGCGGGCCCGCTCACCGGCTTGTTCACCACCGCCGCCACCGAGGTCGGGGCCCCGCGATGAGCCGTGACTGGGTGCGTCACCGGGTATCCCAACCCAGCCTGGCGGAGACGGCGGAAATCCTGCTGGACAGGGGATTTCGTCTGGCCCTGATGGCCGCCCACGACGACGGCGGCGCCTTTCGCGTCGTCTATCTCTTCCTGGCCGGCTGGCCCGATCGGCGCGTTGAACTGGAATGCGTTGTGCCGAAGGATAATCCGGAGATCAGATCGCTGGCGTATCTGTCGTTTGTGGCCGGCCGGTTCGAGCGCGAGATAGCGGACCTGTACGGAATCCGGCCGCTCGGTCATCCCAAGCCGCGACGGCTGGTGCGCCACGCCCACTGGCCGGAGGAGTGGTATCCGATGCGCAGCGCCGCGCCGGCCGCCCCCAACTTCGATGGCAGCGGCCATTTTCCGTTCGTCACCGTCGAGGGGCCGGGGGTGTACGAGATCCCGGTGGGTCCCGTGCACGCGGGGTTGATCGAGCCCGGCCACTTCCGCTTCTCCGTCGCCGGCGAGACCGTGCTGCGGCTCAAGGCCCGACTGTGGTTCGTTCACCGGGGCCTGGAGAAGCTCTTCGAGGGCCGCCCCAGCGGCGACGCGGTCGACCTGGCCGAACGCGCCAGCGGTGACACCTCCGTCGCGCACGCGCTCGCCCACTGCCTCGCCGTCGAGGATGCGCTCGGGATTGAACTTCCCGACGAGGCGCACCGGCTGCGGGCGCTGCTCGTCGAACTCGAACGGCTGTACAACCACGTCGCGGACCTGGGCGCGCTGGCCAACGATGTCGGCTTCGGCATCGCCCACGCGCACGCGCAACGGGTGCGCGAGGAGCTGTTGCGACTCAACGCGACAGTGACCGGACATCGGCTGCTGCGCGGTGCGATCCGCCCGGGCGCGGTCGCGCTGCGGGCGCTGCCGGATGCCAACGCGTTGCGGCGGATCGCCACGGACGTCGCCGAGATCGCGGAGCTGACGCTGCACAACGCCGTGGTGTACGACCGGTTCGCCGGGACGGCGGTCCTGGGCAAGGAAGACGCCGAGGCCCTCGGGTGCCTGGGCTATGTGGCGCGTGCCAGCGGTATGCGCACCGACGCGCGAATCGAGCACCCCACCACCGCGCTGCCCGTGACCGAGATCGGCGCCGCCGCGGGTGACGTGCTGGCCCGCTACACGGTGCGGCGTGACGAGTTCGCGGCGAGCGCCGAGCTGGCATGTCATCTGATCGAGTCACACGGCGGCCCAATCGAATACGCCGAGGTCGCGCCCGCCTCACACGGACCCCGAAGCGGCATCGGCATCGTCGAAGGCTGGCGCGGCACCATCGTGCACCGCGTCGAAACCGATGCCGCCGACCGGATCACGCGCGCGAAGATCGTCGACCCGTCCTGGTTCAACTGGCCCGCGCTGCCCGTCGCGATGGCCGACACCATCGTCCCGGACTTCCCGCTGGTCAACAAAAGCTTCAATCAGACGTACGCGGGCAACGACCTCTGAGGACCTCTAGCCCTCGCCCAGCAGCGCGAATCGGCCGTCGGCCGTCCGCGTCACCAGTCCGTCGGCGAGCAACGAATCCAGCGCCCGGTCACGCTGCTGCGTGTCGCTCAGCCAGGCCACGTCGAGTTCCGTCCGGGTGACGGGAGAGTCCTTGGCGCGCAACACGTCCAGCAATCGTCCGCGCACCTGGCGGTCGGTTCCCGCATAGGTCTGGACGCGGCGGGCCGGCCCTTGGGCGGGGGGATAGCCGGCGCGCCGCCACGCGCACTCGCCAAGCGGGCACAACCCGCAGCGCGGGGACCGGGCGGTGCACACGATCGCGCCCAACTCCATCAGTGCCACCGAAAACGTCGGCGCCCGTTCGTCATCGGGCAGCAATGCCGAGACGTCGGCGTGGTCGCGCGCCGCGGACGGCGGCCCGGAGTCGGCCAGGCCGTGCACGGCGCGCGCCACCACCCGCCGCACGTTGGTGTCGACCACCGGCACCGGTTGGCGGTAGGCGAAGCTAGCGACGGCGCGCGCGGTGTAGCTGCCGATGCCGGGCAGCGTCAGCAGCACCTCGATGTCGTCGGGGACCACGTCGCCGTGGTCGCGCGCGATGACGGTGGCGCACTCGTGCAAGTGCTTGGCGCGCCTCGGGTAGCCGAGCTTGCCCCACGCGCGTAGCACGTCGGCCGCGCTGGCCGCGGCGGTCGCCGACGCGGTGGGCCAGCGCCGCACCCAGTCCGGCCAGATCGACAGCACCCGGGTAACCGGAGTCTGCTGCAGCATGAACTCGCTGACCAGGATCTGCCACGCACTGACATCCGGCTCCCGCCAAGGCAAGTCACGGCGGGACCGCTCATACCAATCGATGAGCTCGCCCGGGCTGACGTTCATGTGCGGGTGCGGCATGATATGGGCCATGCCGAACACCAGCCCGATAACCGCGTGGAAAGCACTCAAAGAGGGTAACGAGCGATTCGTTGCCGGCAAGCCGCAGCATCCCAGCCAAAGCGTCGATCACCGGGCCAGCCTGGCCGCCGGTCAAAAGCCCACCGCGGTCGTGTTCGGCTGTTCGGACAGCCGGGTGGCCGCCGAGCTCATCTTCGACCAGGGTTTGGGCGACATGTTCGTGGTGCGCACGGCCGGACAGGTCATCGACTCTGCGGTGCTGGGCTCGATCGAATTCGCGATCACGGTGCTCGACGTGCCGCTCATCGTCATCCTCGGGCACAACAGCTGCGGCGCCGTCAAGGCGGCGCTGGCGGCGATCGAGGACGGCGCGATCCCCGCAGGTTTCGTGCGCGACGTCGTGGAGCGGGTCGCGCCGTCGATCCTGATGGGCCGACGCGACGGCCTGACCCGAGTCGACGAGTTCGAGGAACGCCACGTGAAAGAGACGCTCGCACAACTCGTCGCGCGTTCCTCGGCCATCGCCGAGCGGGTGGCCGCGGGCACGGTGGGCATCGCGGGCGTCACCTATCACCTCGCTGACGGCAAGGCGGCGCTGGTCGACCATGTCGGGGATATCGGCGAATAACCGCCGGATTCGAGACCGCCGGCGTTTAGTGTGCGCTGGCGCTGAAGTGCCTCGGCGTGTCGTCGCCCCGGCCGCATGCGCAAGGCCCAGGGCGCACGCTGAAAGGCGCCCACTAGCACGGCGGTCGGCCAGCAAACATCGCGACACGCCGGGCCGGATATAACAAATCGGCGTGACCTGGGCCTACGGTGTGATCGTGCTGGATCTGGAACCGCGTGGCCCGCTACCCACCGAGATCTATTGGCGGCGCAGGGGCCTGGCCCTGGGCATCGCGGTCGTCGTGATCGGGGTCGTGGTCGCCACGATCATCGCCTTCATGAGCCACAGCACCGGCGCCAAACCCGCCAGCGTGGGCAAGCCCGGCACCGCCGAGAGCAAGCCGGCCGCGCCGCCGGCCCAGGCCCCTCCGCCGGCGGGGCAGGAGGGCGTCACCCCGGTGGCGCCGCCGGGACAGAACCCCGAGTCGCCGACGCCCACCGCCGCGGTCCAGCCGCCGCCGGTGCTGAAGGAGGGCGATGACTGCCCCGACTCGACGCTGGCCGTTAAGGGCCTGACCAACGCGCCCCAGTACTTCATCGGCGACCAGCCGAAGTTCACCATGGTCGTCACCAACATCGGCCTGGTCGCCTGCAAGCGTGACGTCGGGGCCGCGGTGCTGGCGGCCTACGTGTACTCGCTGGACAACAAGCGGCTGTGGTCGAACCTCGACTGTGCGCCGTCCAACGAGACCCTGGTGAAGACCTTCACGCCGGGCGAGCAGGTGACGACGGCGGTGACGTGGACGGGCATGGGGTCGGCGCCGCACTGCCCGCTGCCGCGACCCGCGATCGGGGCGGGCACCTACAACCTCGTCGTGCAGCTGGGCAACCTGCGCTCGATGCCGGTGCCGTTCATCCTGAATCAGCCGCCACCGCCGCCGGGGCCGGTGCCGGGTCAGCCGGGTCAGCCGGCCATGGCGCCGCCGCCGGAGGGACCGCCGGGGGCCGCCCCGGGCCCGTCTCCCGCGGGCTGACCGAGCTCAGGTGAGCGGGTCGGCGATCGTCGACTCCGCCAGTTGCGACAACCCCTCCCGCACGTGGCGGGCCCACATCGTGCCGATGCCGTCGACCGATTGCAGGTCGTTGGCGCTGGCCGCCAGCAGGCCCTGCAGCGTTCCGAAGGTCCGGACCAGCAAGTCCGCGTGGGCGAACTGCAGCCGCGGGATCCCCGCCATGGCGCGGTACCCGCGCGGGCTGAGCGCCGAGTCCTGCGCCTCGGTCGTCGTCGGGTAGCCGAAAACCTTTGCCAGCGAAGTGAAGTCGAGCAGTTCGGTATCCGACAGCGCGTCCAGCTCATCCAGGGTCGCGGTCATCTGCGCCTCGGAAAGCGGCTCGGGGCTGGCGTGGTAGTCGCGCACGATCAGCTCACGGGCCAGGTCGTTGCCGCCCAACAGCTCCTCGAGCTGCAGCCGCAGTTGGCGCCCGTCGGTGCCGAGCTCGACGCAGTCGTAGTCGATCACCAGCCCGATGCGCCGGACCAACTCGAGCCGCTGCACCACCGTCATCACGTCGCGCAGGGTGACGAAGTCCTCGATCTCCATCCGGGACAGCTGCCTGCTGACCTCGTCGAGCCGGGTCTTGTACCGCTCCAGCGTCGCGATGGCCTGGTTGGCCCGCGACAGGATGGTCGCCGAATCGGCCACCACGTGGCGCTCGCCGTCGACGTAGACGGTGACGATGTTCATCGAGTGGCTGACCGAGATCACCGGGTAGCCGGTCTGGATCGCGGCCCGCTCCGCCGAGCGGTGCCGGGTTCCCGATTCGTCGGTCGGTATCGACGGGTCCGGAACCAGCTGCACGTTGGCCCGGACGATGCGGCTGCCGTCGGTGGACAGCACGACGGCGCCGTCCATCTTGGACAGCTCGCGCAGCCGCGTCGGCGCGTACCGGACGTCGAGGGCGAAGCCGCCGTCGCAGATGGCCTCGACGTTGTCGTCGTTGCCCAGCACGATCAGCGCGCCGGTGCGGCCGCGCAGGATGCGCTCCAGGCCGTCGCGCAGCCCGGTGCCCGGCGCCAGGCGGGCGACGGTCTCACGCAGTGTCGGACGGGTCACAGCGTGTCATTGTGCGGCCCCACTGCGTTATGCGTCCAGCCAGTGCCGCGCTCGGCGATGGCTTTCATGTGTCGCAGCGCCGCGTCGATGGTGGGTGCCCGCAGCGCTCGCATCCCGCCCGGCACTATCTCGCGGCGCGGATCGTCGCCGTCGGGGATGAGCGCGATGCTGAATCCCTGACGCACGGCCTCACTTAGCCGTCGCTCCATGCCGCTGACCCGCCGCAGGTCGCCCGCCAGCCCCACCTCACCGATCATCACCGCCGTCGTCGGCAAGGGCAGGTCGGAATACGCCGAGGCCAGCGCCATCGCGACGGCGAGATCCGAGGACGGGTCGGTCAACCGCATGCCGCCCACGGTGGACAGGTAGATGTCGTTCATGGCGACGGCCAACCTGCCGTGCTTCTCCAGCACGGCGGTGATCATCGCGGCGCGGGAGTGGTCGATGCCGCTGACGGCTCGGCGCGGCGAGCCGCCGCCGGGCGTCGCCAGCAGCGCCTGGACCTCGCCGATCAGCGGCCGCTTGCCGTCCAGCGTCACCGTGATCGCGGTGCCGGCGACCGGCGCCGGCCGCTGATCCAAAAAGAGGTGCGACGGGTCGGCGACGCCCTCGATTCCGTTGTCGTGCAGCGTGAAGCAGCCCACCTCGTCGGCCGCGCCGAACCGGTTCTTGATGCCCCGGATCATCCGCAGCGTGCCGCTGCGGTCGCCCTCGAAGTGCAGCACCACGTCGACGAGGTGTTCCAGGGAGCGCGGCCCGGCGATGGCGCCGTCCTTGGTGACGTGGCCGACCAGGATCATCGCGACGCCGTTGGCCTTGGCGGCCGCGGTGAGCGCCGCGGTCACCGCGCGCACCTGCGTGACCCCGCCGGGGACGCCATCGGCCTCGGTGGTGGACATGGTCTGCACCGAGTCCACGATCACCAGCGCGGGCCGGACCGTGGCGATGTGTTCGAGCACCGTGTGCACGTCGGACTCGGCGGCCAGGTATACCTCGTCACCGCCGCAGTCGATCCGGTCGGCGCGCAGCCGGATCTGGCCGGCGGACTCCTCACCGGAGATGTACAGCGCGCGCCGGCCCGACTGGGCCCAGCGGTGGGCGACCTTGAGCAACAGCGTCGACTTGCCCACGCCGGGATCACCGGCCAGCAGCGTGACGGAGCCGGGCACCACGCCGCCGCCGAGCACGCGGTCGAGTTCTCCTATGCCGGTCGAGCGGTGGTGGCTGGCGGTCGGCTCGATGGAACTGATCGGAACGGCCCGCGAAGCCGCCCCCGCGGGACGCCGGGCGCGTCCACCCACCGCGGCGAGCGCGGGCACCTCGTCGACGGTGCCCCAGGTGCCGCACTCGAGGCAGCGGCCCACCCATTTGGCGGTGACGTGCTGGCATTCCGAGCAGCGATATTGGGAGCGCGCATGTGCCACGTCATGACGGTATCGGGCCGGTGTGACAAGCCCCGGAAAGACAGGCCGAGTCAGGCGGGTTGTGCGCCCACTCCCGCCGAAATCGGGACCAGCAAGGTGGCCGGCCCGGCCTTCTCGAAGTTGAAGGTGAAGCTGTAGGTCAGGCCGTTGCTGATGGGCTTGGCCAGGGCCACCGTCGCCTTGACCGCGTTGTTGATGGGGCCCGGCGCCACCTTCGGGCCGTCGGGCGTGCCGATGAACAGCGTGCCGCCCGCGGGCAGCCGGCCGTCGCCGCCGATCGTCACGGCGCCGACGTCACTGGTGATGCTGACCAGCCGGTCCGGGACGTCGGGCGACTGGTTGACGGCGACCGCCACCAGGTCCACCGTCTTGCCCGGCTGCAGGAAGTCGCCGGTCTGGACGGCTTGCATCCGGACGTCGCGCAGCGCCACGTTGTTGACCGTGACCTTGTTGCCGTTGACCGCCGGTTCCTGGGTGGCCATTTGGGAGATCTGACCGGCTCCGCAACCGCTGAGCAGGGCGGCGACCAGGGCGACCAGACCGACGACGGCGAAGCGGTTCACTCAAAGCCTCCTGCTCGGCTGACCCACCATGTCAGTGGTTCGACTATGCAACTATGCACAGTAGTAGGAAGGTCTTCGCGACGGTAGCGCAGGGCACCGGACCAGCGCGGCAGGGCCCCGCAGGGGTGGCTGCTCGGGCCCGATCGGGACCGGCGTAGTGTGACCCCTTGCACGTCCCGCTCCGCCTGTCAACCCCTAATCCGCCCGTGTTGTGCCCCTGACCTGCACCGTTGTTCCGCACGCCTAGGGCCGCCGTGCTAGCATGAAGTAACGAAAGGGGCTCGAATCAGATGATCTTCAAGGTCGGCGACACCGTTGTCTATCCACATCACGGTGCTGCGTTAGTCGAGGCGATTGAAACCCGGACCATCAAAGGGGAGCAAAAAGAGTATCTCGTCTTGAAAGTCGCGCAGGGTGACCTGACCGTTCGAGTACCCGCCGAAAACGCCGAGTACGTCGGTGTTCGCGACGTTGTTGGCCAGGAGGGCCTGGACAAGGTCTTCCAGGTTTTGCGCGCTCCCCACACGGAAGAGCCCACCAACTGGTCCCGCCGCTATAAGGCCAACCTGGAAAAGCTCGCCTCCGGCGACGTGAACAAGGTGGCCGAGGTGGTGCGCGACCTGTGGCGCCGCGACCAGGAGCGCGGACTGTCCGCGGGCGAGAAGCGCATGCTGGCCAAGGCCCGCCAGATTCTGGTCGGTGAGCTGGCGCTAGCCGAGAGCACCGACGACGCCAAGGCGGAGACCATCCTCGACGAGGTTCTGGCCGCCGCTTCCTGAAGGCCCTGACGCTCTGGTGGCCGACGAAACCGGCGTCCCGGGCAAAGTAGTTGCAATCGTCCCGGCCGCCGGGTCGGGTCAGCGGCTGGCCGCCGGCATCCCGAAAGCGTTCTGTGAACTCGACGGGCGCACCCTGCTGGAGTGCGCCGTCTCCGGGCTGCTGGATTCCGGCGCCGTCGACCACGTCGTGGTGGCCGTGCCCGCCGACCGTATCGACCAGGCCGGGCAGCTGCTGGGTGACCGGGCCGCCGTCGTCGCCGGCGGCGCCGACCGCACCGAATCGGTGCGCCTGGCGCTGTCCGCCCTGCCCACGTCCGCGGAGTTCGTCCTCGTGCACGACGCCGCCCGGGCGTTGACGCCGCCCGGGCTGATCGTGCGGGTGGTCGACGCGTTGCGGTCCGGCCACGCGGCCGTCGTGCCCGCGCTGCCGTTGTCTGACACCATCAAGGCCGTGGATGCCAACGGGGTGGTCCTGGGCACGCCGGAGCGGGCCGGCCTGCGCACCGTGCAGACGCCGCAGGGCTTCGCCACCGATCTGCTGCTGCGCGCCTACGAGCGCGCGGGGACCGCCGATTTCACCGACGACGCGTCGCTGGTCGAACACGTCGGCGGCCAGGTGCAGGTGGTCGACGGCGACCCGCTCGCCTTCAAGATCACCACCCGGCTGGATCTGTTGTTGGCGCAAACGGTCGTGCGGCGGTGACCGAGCTGCCGCGGGTCGGCGTGGGCACCGACGTGCACCCGATCGAACCCGGGCGGCCGTGCTGGCTGCTGGGGCTGCTGTTTCCCGACGACGACGGCTGCGCCGGCCACTCCGACGGCGACGTCGGCGCGCACGCGCTGTGCGACGCGCTGTTGTCGGCCGCCGGGTTGGGCGATGTAGGGGCGGTGTTCGGCGTCGATGACCCGCGCGTCAAAGGCATCACCGGCGCCGACATGCTGCGGCACGTCGTCGCGCTCGTCTCCCGCCAGGGCTATCGGGTCGGCAACGCCGCCGTGCAGGTGATCGGCAACCGCCCCAAGGTAGGCCCGCGGCGCGCCGAGGCGCAGGAGGTCCTGTCGCGTTTGGTGGGGGCGCCGGTCTCGGTGTCGGCGACGACGACGGACGGGCTGGGTCTGACGGGGCGCGGCGAAGGCTTGGCCGCGATCGCGACCGCGCTCGTCGTGCGCAATCGAGTGAGCGTCCTGTAGGCCACGCGCTCGGCCGGGCGCCCCGAAGTACCCGGTAAGCTGGCACGTCGTGACCGATCGCCCCAATTTGCGGCTTCACGACACGGCAGCCGGTGCCGTGCGTGATTTCGTTCCGCTGCGCGACGGGCACGTCTCCATCTACCTCTGCGGCGCAACGGTTCAGGGCCTGCCGCACATCGGGCACGTCCGCAGCGGGGTGGCCTTCGACATCCTGCGCCGCTGGCTGATCGCCCGCGGCTACGACGTGGCGTTCATCCGCAACGTGACCGACATCGAGGACAAGATCCTGGCCAAGGCCGCCGCGGCCGGCCGGCCGTGGTGGGAGTGGGCGGCCACCTACGAACGGGCCTTTAGCGCCGCCTACGACGCCCTGGACGTCATGCCGCCGTCGGCGGAGCCGCGGGCCACCGGGCACATCACCCAGATGGTCGAATTAATGGAACGCCTGATCGAAACCGGCCACGCGTACGCGGCCTGCGGGGACGTGTACTTCGACGTGCTCAGCTACCCGGAGTACGGCGCGTTGTCCGGGCACCGGGTCGACGACGTCCACCAGGGCGAGGGCGTCGCGACCGGCAAGCGCGACCAGCGCGACTTCACCCTGTGGAAGGGCGAAAAGCCCGGCGAGCCGTCCTGGCCCTCGCCGTGGGGCCGGGGGCGTCCCGGCTGGCATTTGGAATGCTCGGCGATGGCGCGTACCTACCTCGGGCCGGAATTCGACATCCACTGCGGCGGGATGGACCTGATCTTCCCGCACCACGAGAACGAGATCGCACAGAGCCGCGCCGCCGGGGACGGCTTCGCTCGCTACTGGCTGCACAACGGCTGGGTGACCATGGGCGGCGAGAAGATGAGCAAATCGCTGGGCAACGTGCTGGCCATCCCGGCGATGTTGCAGCGGGTGCGCCCGGCCGAACTGCGTTACTACCTGGGCAGCGCCCACTACCGGTCGATGCTGGAATTTTCCGAAACCGCCCTGCAGGACGCCGTGAAAGCCTATGTGGGAGTGGAGGAGTTCCTGCACCGAGTGCGCAGCCGCGTCGGCGCCTTCGAGCCGGGCGAGTGGACGCCCAAGTTCGCCGCGGCCCTCGACGACGACCTGGCGGTGCCGATCGCGCTGGCCGAGGTGCACCACGCCCGCGCCGAAGGCAACCGGGCGCTGGATTCGGGCGATCACGAGGGCGCGCTCAAGCACGCCGGCGCCATCCGCGCGATGATGGGCATCCTGGGTTGCGACCCCCTCGACGAACGCTGGGAGACTCGCGACGAGACGTCGGCCGCGCTGGCCGCCGTCGACGTGCTGGTGGCGGCCGAGATCGAAAACCGGGAAAAGGCTCGCCAGCAACGCAATTGGGCGCTCGCCGACGAGATCCGGGATCGGCTCAAGAACGCCGGCATCGAGGTCACCGACACCGCCGACGGCCCGCAGTGGGAACTGCAGGGCGGTCCAGAAAAGTGACAGTCAAGTAGATGGCCGGCAACTCGCGGCGCCGCGGGGCGGTACGCAAATCCGGCACCAAGAAGGGCGCAGTCGTCGGCTCGGGCGGCCAGCGCCGCCGGGGGCTGGAGGGCCGGGGTCCCACCCCGCCGGCGCACCTGCGCCCCAACCACCCCGCCGCCAGGCGCGCCCAATCGGCGCCCCGCCGGCCCGCCAAGCGCACCGACGAGACCGAAACGGTGCTGGGCCGCAACCCGGTGCTGGAGTGTCTGCGCGCCGGCGTCCCCGCGACCGCGCTCTACGTGGCGCTGGGCACCGAGGCCGACGAGCGGCTCACCGAATCCGTTTCCCGCGCAGCGGATTTGGGGATCGCGATCCTCGAGGTGCCGCGCACCGACCTGGACCGGATGACCACGAATCACCTGCATCAGGGCATCGCGCTGCAGGTGCCGCCGTACGACTACGCCCACCCCGACGACCTGCTCGCGGCCGCGGCCGGATCGCCGCCCGCGCTGCTGGTCGCGCTGGACAACATCTCCGATCCCCGCAACCTCGGCGCCATCGTCCGTTCGGTCGCGGCGTTCGGCGGTCACGGCGTGCTGATCCCGCAGCGGCGATCGGCGTCGGTGACGGCGGTGGCCTGGCGTACCAGCGCCGGGGCGGCGGCGCGGTTGCGGGTGGCGCGGGCACCGAATCTGACTCGGGCGCTTAAGGGTTGGGCCGACAGCGGGTTGCGCGTCATCGGGCTGGACGCCGACGGTGACACCGCGCTCGACGATCTGGACGGCACCGACCCGCTGGTGGTGGTCGTCGGCTCGGAGGGCAAGGGGCTGTCCCGGTTGGTGCGGCAGACCTGCGACGAGGTGGTCTCGATTCCCATGGCGGGCCGAACCGAATCGCTGAATGCCTCGGTGGCCGCCGGGGTGGTGTTGGCCGAAATCGCCCGCCAGCGCAGGGGCTGAGTCCTCTGGCCGAGCAGACAGAAAAGCCCCCGACACGCCGAAGAGTTGGGGGCTTTTGTGTCTGCTCGCGGATGTGGGCCGTGGCGCTGCTGGTGTTGGCGGTGCTGCTTTCCGGGCCGGCGTCCGCGGAAACTCCCGAATTCGACCTGCAGGCCCACCGCGGCGGGCGGGGCGAGACGACCGAGGAATCGCTGCGGGCATTCGCCAAATCGCTCGAACTCGGCGTCAGCACACTGGAACTCGACATCGTCCTATCGAAGGACAGCCAGCCGCTGGTGTGGCACGACCCGACGATCCAGGCGGACAAGTGCGCCGACACCGCGCCGGCGTTCGCCGGCGACCCGGCCTACCCCTACGTCGGTAAGTTGGTGCACGAGCTCACCCTGGTGCAGATTCGCACGCTCGATTGCGGCAAGCGGCTCGCCGAGTTCCCTGACGCGGAGGTGGTGCGCGGCAACAAGATCGCGACGCTGCCGGAGGTCTTCGCGCTCGCCGACTCGTACCGGGCCGGCGTGCGCTACAACGTCGAAACCAAGGTGGAGGCCGACCACCCGGGAGCGTCGGCCGAACCGCAGGAATTCGTCGACGTGATACTGGCCGCGGTTCGGGCGGGCGGCAAGGTCGATCGCGTGGAAATTCAGAGCTTCGACTGGCGAACCCTGCCCATGGTGCACCGGGCCGAGCCGTCAATCCCGTTGGTGGCCTTGTATAACGAGGAGACCTGGTCCCCGGGCTCGCCATGGCTGAACGGCATCGACGCCGGTGCCGTCGGCGACCCGACGCTCGGGGCGCTGCTGGTCGGCGCCAACGCCGTCTCGCCAAACTATGCGCTGGTCACCGGAAAGCCCTACGTCGATCGCGCGCATTCGTTGGGGCTCAAGGTGATTCCGTGGACGGTCAACGACGCCGACGCCATGCGCCAGCAGATCGCCTACGGCGTGGACGGCATCATCACCGACTTCCCGACCCGGGCCCGCGCCGTCATGGCCGCGCTCGGCATGCCGCTGCCGCCGGCCTACCGCCGGGGCTAGTGCGCCACGCTGTTTGCCAAAACCCCGGCTGCCGTGTCCATCTCGTCGCTGCCCTGGCGGCGGGCACGGACGGCTCGCCAGATCATCCCCGGGCGCAGCAGCTTGGTCGCGGGGTCGACCAGCGAGGTCACCCGGACGAACTGATCCACCACGGCGACGTCGGTTTCGGCCGCCTTGAGAACGCGATCCAGGTACCCGTTCAGCAGCCGCGCGGACAGCGGCGCGGTGCCCTCGATCTCGGGCAGCGCAAGGTCGGGGTTGGTTGACAGCTGCCAGGCCTGGCGGATCGGCACCGCCGCCGCGCGGAAGAACCGCCGCGCCAAATCGTCTGTGCCGCTTGACAAGCAGTCGTGCAGCGCCAGCGCCTCGAGTGCGGCCACGGTCATGCCCTGGCCATAGACCGGGTTGAAGCTGCACACTGCGTCGCCGGTGACCAGCAGGCCCTCCGGGAAGCGGCGCAATTTGTCGTAACGGCGCCATTGGCTGCACGGCATCTTGTGGCGCACCGGCTCGCCGATCGGTTCGGCACGCCGCACCGCGTCCAGCAGGTGGCCGGGCGCGCAATCGGCCACGAAATCGCACATCGCCGCAAGGTCGCCACCCTCGGGCTCGTGACCGGCGATGCCGATCACCGTGAAGATCCACGTGTCGTTCTCGCAGTGCAGCAAGCCGACGCCTCTGGGGGTGCCCGGCACGATGCCGACCAGGAAACCCAGTTCGTGCGGCGTATCCGCGGCCATGCGCAGGCGCTGGCTCGCGTAGGTCAAGTGCACCACCACACGGTCCTCGGACGGGCGGTCGTATCCCAGACCCTCCAGCCACCCCGGGGTGTGCGCGGCACGGCCGGTGGCGTCGACCACCAAATCGGCCTTCAGCACGGCGCATTCGCCGGTGCGGCGGCTGACCACCCGCGCCCCCGTGACGCGACGGCGATCGGGGGTCGCGGTCAGGCCGACGATGTTGTGCTCGTCCAGCACCACGACGTTGGGGATCTCGCGCACCCGCCGACGGACGTGACCCTCCACGAAGGGCCGCGTCGCGCAGTAGGCCGTAAAAGACGTGGCGCTGCCGCTTTGCGCCAACAGGTGCCCGCCGACGTTGTAGTGGAGCCGCGACAGATCGCGCCCGTCGAAGTACTGCGCGCCGTCGAGAACCAACTCGTCGAGCACGCCGGGGAAGAATTCCTCGATCACCTGGGCGCCGCGGGGCAACAGGGCGTGCAGGTGCCGCCCCTGGGGAACGCCCCGTCGACCGGCGTGGTCGTCGGGCAGCGGGTCGCGCTCCACCACCGTCACCGTGTCGAAGAAATCGGCGAGCGACCGCGCGGTCAGCAGACCGGCCATGCTCGCTCCCAGTACCACCGCGTTACTGCCGATCTTGATCATGCTTACCGCCTTCGCCGAGCCGCCAGCTGACAAAAGCGATGCTCACAGCAAACCGTGGGCGCCGATAGCGTAGTCGGCTACGCCACTTCGCCGCCGGCGTCGCCGATCCGGCACCGAAACGCGGATGAAATGGCCTGTTAGGCGCGGAGACAACCGGTTATAGTCGCCGAGTGATCAGCGGTAAACCGCTGACCGGGCGGGACAGCGAACTGGCGCTCGTCCGTCGCGCCCTGGGCGGGGCTGGCAACCACTCCGGCGTATTGATCGCCGGAGCGGCCGGTGTGGGCAAAACCTGGTTGGCCCGCGAAGCGCTGCGGCGCGCCGAGGCTTCCGGTGAGCGCACGCAGTGGATCGTCGGCACCGAATCCGCACGTGCGCTGCCGCTCGGGGCGTTCATCGGCCTGCTGGGCGAGGCGATGTCGGACCCGCTGACCAACGTGCGGCGGGTGATCAATTCGTTTGTCGCACAACAGCGACGCGGTCGCGTCGTGGTCGGGGTTGACGACGCGCACCTGCTGGACGGCTTGTCCGCCCTCGTCGTCCACGAGCTGGCCCAGTCGGGCGGGGTGCGGCTGGTGGTCACGATCCGCACCGGCAGTGACGAACCGGATGCCGTGACGGCGTTGTGGAAGGAGGGATTGCTCGCTCGCCTGGACCTCGAACCGCTTTCGGCCGCGGCCACGCGCGAGGTGATCGAGAGCACGCTGGGCGGTCCCATCGACGCGCGTTGCGCGACCCGGTTCCGGAAGCTGACCGGCGGAAACACGCTGTTCCTCCGGCAGTTGCTGTCCGATCAGGTCGCGGCGGGCCAGATGCGGCAGGTCGCCGGGGTGTGGATATGGGACGGCGATGTCGCGGTGTCGCCGAGCCTGTCCGACACGGTGGGCCGCCAGCTGGGTCGGCTGAGCCCAAAGCCGGCGCTGGTGATCGACATGCTGTCGCAGTGCGAGCCGCTCGCCGTCGATGTGCTGTGCGACTTGGTGCCCCGCCGGGATTTGGCGGTCGCCGAAAGCATGGGCCTGGTGAGCGTCGAACGCACCGCCGGCGGGTTGATGGCCCGGCTGGCACATCCCCTGTTCGGCGAGCTGCGCCGCGCGAGCGCCGGCGAGATGTACTTGTCGTCGCTCCGGGGCAAGCTCGCTTGCCGACTGGCCAAAAACGCCGACACCGACATGCAGGCCACCGTTCGCCGCGCGCTGCTGCACCTCGAATCGGATCTCGAGCCCGAACCCGACCTGTATCTGGAAGCGGCGCGGCATGCCATGACGCTGCTGGATCTGGACCTGGCCGACCGGTTCGCGACGGCCGCCGCGCGGGCCGGGGCGCCCGGGGCGGCCGGCGTGCGGGCGATGAACCTGGTGCTGCTCGGACGCGGCGAGCAGGCCGAGGCGGCGCTGCGCGATTTGGTCGACGGCCCCGACGGTCACCACTGGGCGACGATCCGGGCGATCAACCTGATGTGGATCCTCAGCAAGCCCGCCGATGCGGGCGTGATCTTGGACGGACTTGCTGCGGGTGCCGAGACCGAGGCGCAGGTCGCCGAACGCCTGGCGGTGCAGGCGTGCCTGGACGCGATATCGGCGCGCTGTGAGCCGGCGGCCGAAAGGGCGCGGAGCGCCTTGGCCTTCGCTGCGCTGCCGGATCTGCACGCGTTGCTGGCCGCGCTCGCGTTGATCATGGCGATGGGCGCACTCGGTGAGGTTGACGGCCTCTCTGGCGTCGCCGAGCAGGCGCTGCGGCGCGCGACCACGTCGTTTCAGGCGTCGCAGTTGCGGTTCTGGTTCGGCGCGGTGTACGGCCGGGCCTGTCGACTGACCGGACGCATCGACGAATTCGTCGGCACCGCAAAGCAATTGGCCGATTCGGCCCGGGACGTCCCCGGCCTGGCCTACGCGAACCTGGCCCTGTTGCTCGGCAACGCCGACCTGGTCCGCGGCGCCGTCACCGACGCGGCCCGATTGCTGCACGAGGCGGTTGCCAGAGTGCAAATGCACTCCGTCACGACGGGTTTGCGCGCGGCCAGCTACTTTGCGCTGGCCGAGGCGCACGCCAAACTCGGCCAGGCCGCCGAAGCGAACGACGCGGCGGCCGGGGCGCGCGCGGCGGTGCCGGCCGACTACCTGTTCATGCACACCGGCTTGTCGCTGGCCGACGGGTGGGCGATGGCGGCGAGCGGTCGCCTCGGCGAGGCCGTCGCCGCCGTGCGGGAAGCGGCACAACTTGCCCGCGACCGCGGCCAGCCCACCCACGAGTTGGCGTGCATCCAGGCCGCGGCGCAGTGGGGCGACGCGTTTGGGGCGGCCCGCGCGGCGGAGCTGGCCGAGGCGTTGTCACTGCCGCTGGCAGACGCGATCGCGCTGCATGCGAAGGCTCTGCTCGGCGGCGACGGCGACGGCCTGCTAGCCGCCTCGGCGGCCTACCGGTCAATCGGTGACAAGGCCGTGGCCGCCGACGCCGCGGCGCAGGCCTCCGTCGCATTCGCCGGAAGCCAGCAGCACAAGCGCGCGCTGTACGCCGCCGCGCTGGCGAGGGAACTGGCTGACGAGTGCGGCGGCCTTTGCACACCGGCCCTGCGAACCCCGGAGGGAATCAAGCTGTCGGGTCGCCAGCGCGACGTCGTCGAACTCGTCGTCGCCGGTCTGTCCAACCGCCAGATCGCCGAGAAGCTGGTGATGTCGGTGCGCACCGTGGAGGGCCACATCTACCGGGCCTGCCAGCGGGTGGGCGCCCAATCGCGCGAGGAGCTGGCCTCGATCGTGCGATCGGGACCGGGCGGCGGGTAGCCGCGGCGGGCCGCGACTGAAATTCGAGTACTCGGCTACTCGTTCGCGCGCCTCAGGTCGGCCGTAGCGTGCCTGCAGAGCCCAGTTGGCCCGACCAGAAAAGGAGTGAGCGATGAAGTACGTAGTGTCTTGGACTTACCGCCTGAACGGCACGGCCGCGGAGAACGACGAAAGCTTGCGACGGGGGTTGGCCGCCTACTCGAAGTGGTCGCCGCCGCAGAGCACCACGTATCACCAGTTTGTCGGGCGCGTCGACGGCGGTGGCGGATTCGCCGTGGTCGAGACCGACAATCCGGCCGACTTGGTCGAGACCACAAGCCAATTCGCCACCATCCTGGATTACCAGATCTATCCCGTCCTCGACATCGCCGACTCCGTGCAGGCGCTGCAGCAGGGCGTGGCGTTCAGGGAGGCGGTCGGCTGAACCACGCGCCTCACACGCCCAGCAACCGCGTGGACGCCCACAGCGCGACCACGGCGACCACCAGCGCGGGGGGCACCGTGCACAACCCGAGGCGGGTGTACTCGCCGACGCCGGCATCGACTTCGTGCCTGCGAAGCACGCGGCGCCACAACAGGTTCGACAGCGAACCCACATAGGTCAGGTTGGGGCCGACGTTCACCCCGATCAGCACCGCCAGAATCGCCACCGGACCGCTGGGCGCGACCAGGGGGAGCAGCACCAGCGTGGCGGGCAGGTTGTTGACGACGTTGGCCAGCACGGCGGCGATCGCGGCGATTGCGAGCAGCGCGGGCAGTGTCGAACCGGACGGGAGCACGGCGGACATGGCCTTGTCCATGCCGTTGAGCATGACCGCCCGGACCACGACTCCCAGTGCCAGCACGAACACCAGGAACGAGACGTGCGCCGAACGCGCGATCTCGGCCACGGACGTGCGCCGGCGGCTCAGGCTGCGCACCGCGAGCACCGCCGCACCCGCGAGCGCCACCCACGCCGGGGCGACCCCGACGGACTGGCCGACCGCGAACCCGGCCAGGGTCAGTCCCACGACCACCAACACGAACACCGGCGGCCGCGGCGCCGGGCCGATCTCCTCGGCGTCGGGCTGGACGCGCAGGTCGCCGGCGAAAAACCAGCGAAAGATCGCGTAGATCACCGCGATCGCGCCCAGCCACGGCAACGCCATCAGCACGGTGAACCGGGTGAACGAGAGGTTCGCGGTGTGGAACGCCAGCAGGTTGGTCAGGTTCGACACCGGCAGCAGCAGGGAGGCGCCGTTGGCCAGGTGAGCGGTGGCATAGGCGTAGGGCCGCGGTGGGGTGCGCAGCCGGCGGACGGCGGCCAGGACCACCGGGGTCAGGAGCACCACGGCGGCGTCCAGGCTCAGCACGGCGGTGATCAGGGAGGCGACGACGAACACCCGCCGCAGCAGGCCGCCCGACGAGACGCGCCCCCGCGCTATCGCCGCGCCCGCCGCTTCGAACAGCCCCTCGTCGTCGCACAGCTTGGCCAGCACCAGGACCGCGCCGAGGAAGGCGACCACTCCCGAGAGCCCGGCCACCTCCTGGGCCGCCTGACGCACCGATATCGCGCCGACCGCGATCACGATGAGCGCCGCCGGAACCGCCGCCACCGCCTCCGGCCAACCCCTCGGGCGGACGACCGCGAACACGAGCACGGCAGCAAGCAACAACAGCGCGGCGGTCAGTCCCATCAAGTTGCTGGCCTAAACCGCTTCACGCCCAGGGGTTTTCGCGTCGCCACACGGTCGGCATGTGCAGCGCGACACCGTCGCTCGCCGCCAGCTCGTCCAGGACCCCGATCGACACGTCCAGGTCGTCGCCCGCATACGGCAAGGCCCGCAACGGCTTTGACAGCGGGCTGAAGAAGTCGTCCCAATGGATCAGGATCACCCGGCGCGCCCCCACGGCGCGCACGGTCTCGGCCCAGTAGTCGAGGATGTAGGACCGTGGCCGCAGGCCCAGCTGTCCGACGGACAGATAGACGGCTTCGGCGCGCCGGCCGTCCAGCGCACCCTTGACGAAACCGGCGCTGCCCTGGATCAGCAGCCGCCGGTCCGACGCGCGATGGTGCACCAGCGTCGACCAGGCCTCACCGCAGCGGTAGGCTGACGCCCGTACCGGTGGGGTCAGCGGCTCGTCGATGGTCCCGGGAAACCGGTCCGGCGGGCAGTGATGGGATTGCACCAGCGTTACGTCGAAGGCGCCCAGGCGAATCGGCTCACCTGGCGTCGCGACGACGATGCGGTCCTCGGGCAGCCCGTATCCGCGGCCGACGTTGGCGGCCGACTCTCCGCCGACCAGCCGCGCGCCGGTGCGGTCGGCGACCAGCGCGGAGTCCAGCACGTGGTCGATGTGGGTGTGCACCGGGATGACCGCCTCCAGCCGGGAGACCTTGGCGCGGGCCAGGCAGCCGTCCACGCGCGCCGGTGACGGCGACACCTTGCCGGCGGCCACCCGCGCCAGGCTGGGGCGCGAGAAGTAGCCGTCGGTCAGTAGCGCCGACGACCCGTCGTCGAGCAGCAGCGTCGCCACACCCATCCAGGTCGCCGCGAGCGCCGCATCGGGTCCCGCCAATGGCACGTCGAACCGGTCCGCGTACCGCGCCAGGTCGGGGCGGCCGAGCTTGGCCCGCATCAGCAGAACGCCCCGATCTCGGCGCCGGCCGCCTCCAGCCGATCGCGCACCACGGTCGCGATCCGCACCGCGCCGGGCGAATCACCATGCACGCAAACCGATTCCACGCTGATGCCGACCTGCGTGCCGTCGGTCGCGGTTACCCGCCCCGAGGCCACCATGGCCAGCACGCGCTCGGCGATCGCCGCCGGATCGTGCAGCACCGCGCCGGGTTCGCGACGCGAGACCAATTGGCCGTCGGGCCGGTACGCGCGGTCCGCGAACGCCTCGCCCACCGTGCGTAAGCCAAGGCGGCCGGCCTCCTCGAAAAACGCCGAACCCGCCATGCCCAGCACCGGCAGCGCCGCGTCCACCAGGTGCACCGCCGCCGCGACAGCCGCCGCCTGTTCTCGGTTGGTCACGATCGTGTTGTACAGCGCGCCATGGGGTTTGACGTAGGACACCGCCGAGCCGGACGCCCGCGCGATCGCCTGCAACGCGCCGATCTGATACACCACGTCGGCGACTAGGTCGTCGGGGGCGACGTCGATGAAGCGTCGGCCGAACCCGGCCAGGTCGCGGTAGCTCACCTGAGCGCCGATGCGCACGCCGCGCTCGGCGGCCGACCGGCACACCCGCAACAGGCCGGCGGGGTCCCCGGCATGGAATCCGCACGCCACGTTGGCGCTGCTGACGATCCCGAGCATGGCGTCGTCGTCGCCGAGGCGCCAGACGCCGAAGCCCTCGCCCAGGTCGGCGTTGAGGTCGATAGCGGCCACCCGCCCAGCTTATGGGGGACGTCAGGCGGGGACCTCGCGGCGTCGCCCGAGGAGCCAACAAAACAGGTAGATGACAAAGGAAATCGCCGCGACGAACACCGACACCGGCACGCCCGGGGCCAGCGAAAGCACGATGCCCCCGACGGCCGCGACCTCGGCGAAGGCCACCGAGGCCACGATCGCCGCCGCCGGCGACGCGATCACCCGCGCCGCAGCGGCCGCCGGTGTGATGAGCAACGACATCACCAGCAGCGCCCCGACGATCTGCACGGCCTGGGCGGCAACCACGCCGACCAGCGCGGCGAACACGATGCCCAGCACGCGGACCGGGACACCGCGCGCGGCCGCGACGTCGGGGTCGACGGTGGCGAACAACAGCGGGCGGTAGCACGTGCCGAGCACGGCGACGACGAGCAGGCAGACCAGCGCCAGCATGGTCAGGCCGGTGTAGCCGACGCCGACGATCTGGCCGGTCAGCAGCGCGAAAGCGGTCCCGGTCCGCCCGGGATAGAGGTGGATGAACAGCACCGCCAGGCCCATCCCGAAGGCCAGGACCACGCCGATCACCGAGTCGCGCTCGCGGGCCCGCTGGCCGAGAACCCCGAACAGCGCCGCCGCCAGGGCGCTGCCGATCAGCGCCCCGGCCCCCACCTCGAACCCGACCAGCAACGCGAAAGCCGCTCCCGTCAGCGACAATTCGCTGGACCCGTGCACCGCGAACGACATCTGGCGCATCACGATGAACGGCCCGATCAGCCCGGCCACCAGACCCAGCAGCGCGCCCGCGGCCACCGCCTGCTGGACGAAGTCGTGGCGGAGCAGGTCGGCGGTGAGGTCAAAGGAGAACAGGTGGTGCAGCATGTCGGCGAGCCGGCGGTTCATCCACCGCACCCGTCGTCCGGCTCACCGACCACCACGTAGCGGTCCCGCACCTTCACCACCTGAATGTCGGCGCGGTACAGCGCCGAGAGCGTCTCGCTGGTCATCACCTGCTCGACGGTGCCGACCTCGAAGCGGCCGTTGACGAGATAGAGCACGCGGTCCACGTACGGCAGGATCGTGTTGATCTCGTGGGTGACGACGATGACGGTGGTTCCGGCCTCGCGGCGGCGCCGGTCGATCAGCGCCGACACCAGCTTCGCGTTCGCCGGGTCCAGGGTCAGCAGCGGTTCGTCGCACAGCAGCAGCATCGGGTCGCTCACCAGCGCCTGGGCGATCCGCACCCGCTGCAGCTCGCCGCCCGACATGACGCCCACCCGGACGCCGGCCAGCTGTTCGCCGTTGACCTGACGCAGCGCCTCGGACACGGCCGCACGGCGGCGGCCCCGCTCGGCGGATCGCAGCGGCGCCGCGCCCCACCGCTGCCCGTCGATGCCCAGCCGCACCAGGTCGCGCCCGCGCAGCATCACCTCGCGGTCGATCGGGCGGTGTTGCGGGACATAGCCGATGCTGCCGCGGCCGGAGGTGATCGGCCGGCCGTCGACCAACGCGACGCCCCCGCTCAGGGGCAGCTGCCCGAGCAGGACCTTGAGCAGCGACGTCTTGCCGCTGCCGTTGGGTCCCAGCACGGCGATGAACTCGCCGGGCCGCACCGACAGGTCGAGGTGGTCCCACAGGACCCGGTCGCCGAACGCCAGCCGGGCGCCGGACAGCGAGACGGTGTGGGCATGGCCGTGGACGGCGGGGACCGCTTCGACAGTCACGGCGGTGCTTATCGGCTCGACCGCAGCGCGGCCAGCAGTTGGTTGACGGTGTCGCGCTGCCAGGTCAGGTAGTCGGTGCCGTCGGGCAGCGTCTCGCTCACCTGGGTGACCGGCACCCCCGCGCGCCGCGCGGCGTCCTGAAGCCCGTTCACCGCGGAGCTGGACGTCTGCGGGTTGATCAGCAGCGCGGCGACCTGCCGGCGTTTGATCATGTCGAGCACCTTGGCCATGTCGGCCGGCGACGGGTCGGTTTCGTTCTCGCTGGCGGCGGCGAACGCGGCCGGGGTGCGGTTCACCAGGCCCGACGCGGCCAGCAGGTACTCCACGTCTGGCTCGGTCGCGATCACTCCGGCGTCGGGATACGCGCCCGCGATGGCGTGCTCGGAGTTCGCGATCGCGTCGGCGGCGCGGCAGAACGCGGCGGCGTTGGCCCGGTAGTCGGCGGCGTTGGCCGGGTCGATGACGGCCATCCGGTCGGCGATCGAGGAGGCGACCGACTTGGCGACGCCCAGGTCGTAAAAGACGTGCTCGTTCGGCGGCTCCCCGTCGGCCGCGGCATGGACGAACGAGTAGGCGTCGACCGATTTGACCCGCGGATGCCTGGTGAGGACCTGGTCCACCCAGGGGTCGTAACCGCCGCCGTTGTAGACGACCAGGGCGGCGTCGGTGAGCGCGGCGGCGTCCGACGGGCTGGCGGTGTACGAGTGCGGATCGGTATCGGAGCCGGTCAGGATGGACTTGACCGCGACGTGGTGGCCGGTGACGGCGCTGGCCACGCTGCCCCACACGTCGGTGGACGCCACCACGGTGGCCGCCTGCGCGCGCGTCGAACCGGCGCAGCCGGTGAGTGCAATCAAGCCGGTCAGGGCAATCAGGACGGCCGAAAGCCGACGCCCCATATTGACTGCCATCCCTGTCCTCTCGCGCCCGCGGCCGACCCATAATACTAATGAAAATCGTTTCCATTAGAAAGTGGCGCAGCGCCGCCTCGTGTGCGCCGACAGCGAACCGCTGTAGCGTCACCGAGCGTGAGTCCCACTCCGCGTCGGCGTGCGACTCTGGCGTCTTTGGCCGACGAACTGAAGGTTTCGCGCACGACGATCTCGAACGCCTTCAACCGGCCGGATCAGCTGTCCGCCGACCTACGTGAACGGGTCCTCGCGACGGCCAAGCGGCTGGGTTATGCGGGACCCGACCCGGTGGCGCGATCGCTACGGACCCGCAAGGCCGGCGCGGTGGGCCTGGTGATGGCCGAACCGTTGACCTATTTCTTCTCCGACCCGGCGGCGCGGGATTTCGTGGCGGGGGTCGCGCAGTCGTGCGAGGAACTCGGTCAGGGCCTGCTGCTGGTCGCCGTCGGCGCGAGCCGCAGCCTCGAGGACGGCACGGCTGCGGTGCTGGGGGCCGGGGTCGACGGCTTCGTGGTGTATTCGGCCTGCAACGACGACCCCTACCTGGAGGTGGTGCTGCAGCGGCGCGTGCCCGTCGTGGTGGTCGACCAGCCCAAGGGCCTAGCCGGAGTGTCCCGGGTGGGCATCGACGACCGGGCGGCCATGCGTGAGCTGGCCGACTACGTGCTCGGGCTCGGACACCGCGAGATCGGTTTGCTGACCATGCGGCTGGGCCGGGAGCGCCGGCAGGGCCTGGTGGACGCCGACCGGTTGCGGTCACCGGCCTTCGACGTGCAACGCGAACGCATCGTCGGCGTGTGGGAGGCGATGACCGCCGCCGGCGTCGACCCGGATTCGCTGACCGTCGTGGAAAGCTACGAGCACCTACCCGAATCGGGAGGCGCCGCCGCCAAGGCGGCGCTGGAGGCCAACCCGCGGATCACGGCGCTGATGTGTACCGCTGACATACTCGCGCTTTCGGCGATGGATTATCTTCGCGCCCATGGCATTTACGTGCCCGGCCAGATGAGCGTCACCGGTTTCGACGGCGTGCCCGAGGCGATCGGGCGCGGCTTGACCACCGTTGCGCAGCCCAGCTTGCAGAAGGGCCATCGGGCGGGCGAACTGCTGATGAGGCCGCCACGCACGGGCCTGCCGGTCGTCGAACTCCTGGACACCGAGCTGATCCGGGGCCGCACCGCCGGACCGCCGGCCTAGCTGGGCTGGTGTTCGCCCAGCAGCAACCGCACGGCCAGGTCCAGCCGTTTGCTGACGTCGGTTGCCGAGGCGCGGCGGGTAAGCCACGCGAGCAGGTTGGACAGCCACACGTCCGAGATCACCCGGGCGATGTGGTACTGGTCCTCGGTCGGTTCGCCGTCGGACATCGCCCGCGCGAACATGCTGTCGATGAGCTTCTCGACCTGGTCGACCTCGCTAGCCGCCGAGGCGTCGGCGAACACGTAGGCCCGCGTCATGGCCTCGGTGAGCAGCGGGTTGCGCTGCATCGCGCGGTTCAGCTTGCCGACCATGAAGTTCAGCCGCTGAAACGGGGTGCCCCCGGCGACCGCGGAGCGGTCGGTTTTCGCATCGATGCGGCTGAACTCCCGGCCCAGCGCCGACACCAGCAAGTGCACCTTCGACGGGAAATACCGGTACAGCGTGCCCACCGCAACGTCGGCCCGGTCGGCGACGGCGCGCATCTGGACCGCCTCGTAGCCGCCCTTGGACGCGATGGCCATGGTGGCGTCCAGGATGCGCTTGCGGCGTTCCCGTTGCGCCTCCGAGCCGAGCTCGGACTCGGCGAGGACCGCCACGTTCATGACCTCGCGTGGCTGCGAGTCAGGCACGTCGGCCGCGTTCGGGTTGGCTGACGACATTTGAGGGCGTGCTCCTTCTCGAGGTGGCTCGTTCGCAAACGATACGCATGCTGGGCGTAAATTTCCCACCTCCCCGCAGCAGGGACAACGACGTGTACTGCTGTAATGGCGTTCGACTTGACGCTCGATCGCTGGCACTATTAGAACACGTTCTAGTGGGCTTTCAAGTAGTCAGAGTGCCCCGTCATCCCAAACCAAGCGCGCGGAGGACCAGAGGGTGGTAGCGACCGTCACCGACGAGCAGTTCGCCGCGCGTGCGCTGGTGCGCGACTGGGCGCGAAGCTCATCAACGAGTGAGGCCGTACGCGAGGTCGAGCAGGGCAACCCCGACGCGTGGCGGCCGGTCTTCGCGGGCCTGGCCGACCTGGGGCTGTTCGGGGTCGCGATCCCGGAGGACCGCGGCGGGGCGGGCGGCAGCATCGAGGATCTGTGCGCGATGGTCGAGGAAGCGGCAAAGGCGCTGGTCGCCGGGCCGGTTGCCACCACCGCCCTGGCCACCCTTGTCGTCGAGGAGCCCGAATTGCTGGCCGCCCTGGCCGCCGGGGAACGCTTCGCCGGGTTGGCGCTGGAAGGCGAGGTGCGGTTCGACAGCCAGACCTCACGCGCGTCGGGCACGCTGCCGTGGGCGCTGGGCGCGGCGGAAGGCGCCGTCGTGCTCCTGCCCGCCGACGGGAAGTGGCTGCTCGTCGACAGCGGCGGCGAGGGTGTGGAGCTCGAGCCGCTGCCGGCCGCCGACTTCTCCCGGCCGCTGGCCCGGGTGGTGCTG
The DNA here is from genome assembly GCF_001672675.1 of Mycobacterium sp. E2327. Classification (NCBI taxonomy): domain Bacteria; kingdom Bacillati; phylum Actinomycetota; class Actinomycetes; order Mycobacteriales; family Mycobacteriaceae; genus Mycobacterium; species Mycobacterium sp. E2327. The sequence continues at coordinate 91,410 of NZ_LZKE01000116.1, read as the reverse complement.
ACGTCGGCGCCGGTCACGGTCGTCGCGGATTCGGCGCAACGGGTCGAGGAGCTGGCCGCGACCGTCCTGGCGGCCGAGGCCGCCGGCATCACCCGGTGGTCGCTGGACACCGCGGTCGCGTACGCCAAGGTGCGCGAGCAGTTCGGCAAGCCGATCGGCAGCTTCCAGGCCGTCAAGCACCTGTGTGCGGAGATGCTGTGCCGCGCCGAGCAGGCCGGGGTGGCGGCCGCCGACGCCGCCCGGGCCGCGGCCGAGGCCGATCCGGCCCAGTTCTCGATCGCCGCGGCCCTGGCCGCGAGCACAGGCATCGCCGCCGCGAAGGCCAACGTGAAGGACTGCATTCAGGTGCTCGGCGGCATCGGCTGCACCTGGGAGCACGACGCGCACCTGTACCTGCGCCGGGCGCATGCCATCGGGCGGTTCTTGGGTGGCGCCGAGCGTTGGTTGCGCCGCATCACCGAGCTGACGCAGGCGGGGGTGCGACGCCGCCTGGGAATCGACCTCTCCGAGGTCGAGGGGCTGCGACCCGAGATCGCGGCGGCCGTCGCCGAGGTCGCTGCGCTGCCCGAAGAAAAGCGGCAGGTGGCGTTGGCCGAGGCCGGCCTGCAGGCGCCGCACTGGCCGCCGCCGTACGGGCGCGGCGCCTCCCCGGCCGAGCAGCTGTTGATCGACCAGGAGATGGCGGCGGCCGGCGTGGTGCGCCCCGACCTGGTGATCGGCTGGTGGGCGGCGCCCACCATCCTCGAGCACGGCACGCCCGAACAGGTCGAGCGCTTCGTCCCGGCCACCCTGCGCGGCGAATTCCTTTGGTGCCAACTGTTTTCCGAGCCGGGGGCCGGCTCCGACCTGGCGTCGCTGCGCACCAAGGCGGTCCGTGGCGAGGGCGGCTGGCTGCTCACCGGGCAGAAGGTGTGGACGTCCGCCGCCCACAAGGCGCGGTGGGGCGTGTGCCTGGCGCGCACCGACCCCGACGCCCCGAAGCACAAGGGCATCACCTACTTCCTGGTGGACATGAAATCGCCGGGCCTCGAGATCCGGCCGCTGCGTGAGATCACCGGCGACTCGCTGTTCAACGAGGTTTTCCTGGACAACGTGTTCGTCCCCGACGAAATGGTGGTCGGCGCGGTGAACGACGGCTGGCGGCTGGCCCGCACCACCCTGGCCAACGAGCGGATCGCGATGGCCTCCGGAACCGCGCTGGGCAACCCGATGGAAGAACTGCTCAGGGTGCTGGCGGAGATCGACCTGGACGTGTCTCAGCAAGACAAGCTTGGCCGTTTACTCGCCACTGCCGCGGTCGGCGCGCTGCTGGACCAGCGCATCGCCCAGCTCGCCGTCGGCGGCCGGGACCCGGGCGCGCAGTCCAGCGTGCGCAAGCTCATCGGCGTCCGCTACCGGCAGGCGTTGGCCGAATACGCGATGGACGTCGCGGAGGGCGGCGGCCTGGTCCGCAACCAAGCGGTCTTCGACTTCCTCAACACCCGCTGCCTCACCATCGCCGGCGGGACCGAGCAGATCCTGCTCACCGTCGCCGCGGAGCGGCTTCTCGGCCTGCCGCGGTAGGCGCCCGCTTCGCCGAGCCTGTAATTCTGCAGGCCGCTACTCGGGCTTTGTCTGCAGATTTACAGGCTCGGCGATGGGGAACCTACGAAAACGTCGTCTGCGCGCAGGTGCTGGGCGAGGTGATGTTGACCCCGCCGTAGACCACCTGGATGTGGGTGCAGAGGATCACGCTGATATCGGTCTTGGACTGGCCCGTCTGCCAGTCGGCGGAGTCGATGCGGCCGGACGTCTGGTACTTGTCCGGCGGCCCCTCCCCGAAGTAGACGGTGGTGATCTCGTCGGAGCCCATCGCCTTGTGAACCCTTTCGAATTGGCCGTTGGCGTGGGTGTCCAGGTAGGCCAGCCGGTTCGGTGACCGAACCTCGGTGGTCTGGCGGGCCCACAGGCCCGGCGGGAAGCCGGTCACGCCGTCGGGCGTGCGGGTATCCGCGCCGACGGTGAAGTCGCAGTGGCCGTCGGCCCTGATGCAGTTGAGGAAGGCGTGCGTCTCGAGCTGGTTGGGCCCGTCCAGCGGGAACAGGCTGGTGGCCTCGTTGCTCGCGGCGAACGCAACGGGACTGGGCAGCAACGCCAGCATGGCCCCGACGACCGCAAAGCCCGGTAATAGCCGCTTCATCGGCGCCCCCTTCCGGTTCGCTACGCGCCTATTCGTCGTAGGTGACTTCCACCGAATCAGATTCGGGGCGAGATTGACAGGCCAAAATCAGGCCGTCGTCGAGGTCCTGTTGCTCCAGGACGTCGTTGACCTCCATGTTGACCTTGCCGCTGCGCAGGGTGCAGGCGCACGCGCCGCAGTGCCCCTCCCGGCACGAAAAAGGGGCGTCGAGACCCTTGGCGAGCAGGACGTCGAGCAGCTTGGCGTGGCGCGGCCACGACACGGTGTGCGTCTCGCCGTCCAGCTCCACCACCGCGGTGGCCGGGGGCTGGTCGCCTTCGGCGGTGTCGGAGATCTTGACCGCCGCGAACGGATCGGACTCCAGCGACTTGAACACCTCGATATGCACCTGCGCCGCAGGCACTTTCAGCCCCTCCAGCGCGACGCGCGCCGCATCCATGAAAGGGCCTGGCCCACAGATGAATACGGGCCGGTCGGTGTAGGGCGCGGCCAGCTTCGCGAGCGACGTCGCACCGGGCAGGCCCTGCAACGATTCCAACCAGTGCAGAACGGTGAGCCGCTCGGGGTACTTCGCCGACAGCTCGCGCAGCGCCTCGGCGAAGATCACCGAGCGGTCGTCGCGGTTGGCGTAGAGCAGCGTCACCTGACCGCTGCCCTCGGCGAGCGCCGACTTGCAGATCGAGATGATCGGGGTGATCCCGCTGCCGGCGGCCATCAGCAGGAAGTCGTCGTCGAGCGTCTTGGGCACGAAGTTGCCCGACGGCGCCAGCACGTGGATGCGCATGCCCGCCTGCGCGTGCTCGCACAGCCAGTTCGACGCGTACCCGTCCGCGGTGCGCTTGACCGTGACCGTGAGCGCGTCGTCGGTGAACGGCGAGCTGCACAGCGAGTAGCAACGCGCCACCGACCCGGTGCGCTCGCTCGGAACCCGCAGCGTCAGGAACTGGCCCGGCGCGTAGCGCAGCCGCTCCGGCGGGATGCCCGGATCGCCGGGTGCGTCCGGCACGGCGAACACCAGCGACCGCGCCTCGTCGGTCTCCGCGATCACCTCGGCGATCTGCAGTTCGAGGACGTGGTCACCCAGCGGTTCGTCGGGAATCGCTTCCGTCAAGCCCCGTCCCTTCCTTTCGACACAACTAGAACATGTTACAGAAAAGCGGATATATACCGCTACCAGCCGCAGGAATACCCTGCTCGACACGAATCGGAACGTGTTCTAGTCTTCTGTGTTAAGTCCGTACTCTCGGGAGGCAACGTAAGTGACGTCCATTCAACAGCGTGACGCGCAGTCGGTGTTAACGGCCATCGATGATCTGCTGCCGCGGATTCGGGAGCGCGCCCAGGCGACGGAGGACCTGCGCCGGCTGCCCGACGAGACGGTCCAGGAGCTCGAGGACATCGGTTTCTTCACCCTGTTGCAGCCCGAGCAGTGGGGTGGTCTGCAGTGCGACCCCACGCTCTTCTACGAGGCCGTGCGCCGGCTCGCGAGCGCGTGTGGGTCGACCGGCTGGGTGAGCTCGATCATCGGCGTGCACAACTGGCACCTGGCGCTGTTCGACCAGCAGGCCCAGGAGGAGGTCTGGGGCGAGGACACCAAGACGCGGATCTCGTCGTCTTACGCCCCGATGGGCGCCGGCGTCGTCACCGACGGCGGCTACCTGGTGAACGGCTCGTGGAACTGGTCGTCGGGCTGCGATCACGCGACGTGGACGTTCGTCGGTGGGCCGGTCATCAAGGACGGCCGGCCGGTGGACTTCGGCAGCTTCCTCATCCCGCGCAGCGAGTACCGCATCGACGACGTGTGGCACGTCGTCGGGCTGAAGGGCACCGGCAGCAACACCCTGGTGGTCAAGGACGTCTTCGTGCCCCGGCACCGGTTCCTGTCCTACAAGGCGATGAACGACGGCACCGCAGGGGGATATGCGACCAACACCGCCCCTGTTTACAAGATGCCTTGGGGCACAATGCATCCCACCACCATCTCGGCGCCGATCGTCGGCATGGCCTATGGCGCGTACGACGCGCACGTCGAGCACCAGGGCAAGCGGGTGCGCGCGGCGTTCGCCGGGGAGAAGGCCAAGGACGACCCGTTCGCCAAGGTCCGCATCGCCGAGGCGGCAAGCGACATCGACGCGGCGTGGCGCCAGCTGTCCGGCAACGTCGCCGACGAGTACGCGCTGCTGGCCGCGGGCAAGGAGATCCCGTTCGAGCTGCGGGCCCGCGCCCGCCGCGACCAGGTGCGCGCCACCGGGCGCTCGATCGCCGCGATCGACCGGCTGTTCGAGGCGTCCGGCGCCACCGCGCTGGCCAACGACCAACCGGTGCAACGATTCTGGCGCGACGCGCACGCCGGCCGGGTGCACGCCGCCAACGACCCCGAGCGCGCCTACGTGATCTTCGGGAACAACGAGTTCGGGTTGCCGCCCGGCGACACGATGGTCTGATGACCACTGCCACGGGGGAGCTCACGTTCGAGTCCACCTCGCGCTTCGCCGAGGTGGACGTCGACGGGCCGCTGAAGCTGCACTACCACGAGGCCGGAACCGGCAACGATCAGACGGTGGTGCTGCTACACGGCGGCGGTCCGGGCGCGTCGAGCTGGACCAACTTCGCACGCAACATCGCGGTGCTGGCCGAGCATTTCCACGTGCTGGCCGTTGATCAGCCCGGCTACGGGCACTCCGACAAACGCGCCGAGCACGGGCAGTTCAACCGTTACGCCGCGCGGGCGCTCAACGGGCTCTTCGACCAGCTGGGCCTGGGACGCGTTCCGCTGGTGGGCAATTCGCTGGGCGGCGGCACCGCGGTACGGTTCGCCCTCGACTACCCCGACCGCGCCGGGCGGCTGGTGCTGATGGGCCCCGGCGGGTTGAGCGTGAACCTGTTCGCGCCCGACCCCACCGAGGGAGTCAAACGGCTGGGCAAGTTCTCCGTCGAACCCACCCGGGAGAACCTGGAGGCCTTCCTGCGGGTGATGGTCTACGACCAGAAGCTGATCACCCCCGAGCTGATCGATCAGCGCTTCGCGTTGGCCAGCACGCCGGAATCGCTGACCGCGACCCGCGCGATGGGAATGTCTTTCGCCGGGGCCGACTTTGAGCTCGGCATGATGTGGCGCGAGGTGTATCAGCTGCGCCAGCCGGTGCTGCTGATCTGGGGGCGCGAGGACCGGGTCAACCCGCTGGACGGCGCGCTGGTCGCGCTGAAGACGATTCCGCGTGCGCAGCTCCACGTTTTCGGGCAATGTGGGCACTGGGCGCAGGTGGAGAAGTTCGACGAATTCAACAAGCTGACCATTGATTTCCTGGGAGGCGGACGATGAGTATCCGGTCGTTGGGCTATCTGCGCATCGAGGCCACCGACATGGCCGCCTGGCGCGAGTATGGCCTGAAGGTGCTGGGCATGCTCGAGGGGAAGGGCAGCACCGAGGGCGCGCTCTACCTGCGCATGGACGATTTCCCGGCGCGGCTGGTCATCGTGCCCGGGGAGCACGACCGGCTCTCGGAGGCCGGCTGGGAATGCGCCAACGCCGAAGGGCTGCAAGAGATCCGGAACCGGCTCGACGTGGAGGGCACGCCGTATAAGGAGGCCACAGCTGCCGAACTCGCGGACCGCCGGGTGGACGAGATGATCCGCTTCTCCGACCCGTCGGGCAACTGCCTCGAGGTGTTCCACGGAGCCGCGCTGGAACACCGCCGCGTGGTCAGCCCATACGGGCACAAGTTCGTCACCGGGGAGCAGGGCCTGGGGCACGTGGTGCTGACCACCCGCGACGACGACGAGACGTTGCACTTCTACCGCGACGTGCTGGGTTTCAAGCTGCGCGACTCCATGCGCCTGCCGCCGCAGGTGGTCGGCCGGCCCGCGGACGGGGCGCCGGTCTGGCTGCGGTTCTTGGGCTGCAACCCGCGCCACCACAGCCTCGCCTTCATGCCCGGGCAGACCCCCAGCGGCATCGTGCACCTGATGGTGGAGGTGGAAAACGCCGACGACGTGGGCCTGTGCCTGGACCGGGCGCTACGCCGCAAGGTGCCGATGTCGGCCACGCTGGGCCGCCACGTCAACGACCTGATGTTGTCGTTCTACATGAAGACGCCCGGCGGGTTCGACGTCGAATTCGGCTGCGAGGGGCGGCAAGTGGCGGACGACGACTGGATCGCCCGGGAGAGCACCGCCGTGAGCCTGTGGGGCCACGACTTCACGGTTGGCTTCCGAGCCTAGCCCGAGGCAACCATGTCGGCACAGATCGATCCGCGGGCCTTCCGGCAGGTGCTGGGTCAGTTCTGCACCGGGATCACCATCATCACCACCGTGCATGACGACGTGCCGATCGGCTTCGCCTGCCAGTCCTTCGCGGCGCTGTCCCTGGACCCGCCGCTGGTGCTGTTCTGCCCGACGAAGGTGTCGCGGTCCTGGAAGGCCATCGAGGCCAGCGGCCGGTTCTGCGTCAACGTGCTGACCGAAAAGCAGAAGGACGTCTCGGCCCGGTTCGGCTCGAAGGAGCCCGACAAGTTCGCCGGGATCGACTGGCACCCTTCGGAATTGGGTTCGCCGATCATCGACCGGTCGCTGGCCTACATCGATTGCACGGTGGCGTCCGTGCACGACGGCGGGGACCACTTCGTGGTGTTCGGTGCCGTGCAGTCGCTCTCGGAGGCTCCCAAGATCAAGCCGCGGCCGCTGCTGTTCTATCGCGGTGACTACACCGGCATCGAACCGGACAAGACGACGCCCGCCCAATGGCGCGACGACCTGGAAGCGTTCCTCACCACGACCACCCAGGACACCTGGCTCTAGTTCTTTCGCCGCGACCCTAACCACACTGCGAAATTTCGGCCGCGTTTGCGCAGTGTGGTTAGGCTCGCGAACCGACAAACCGCATGTTTGGCGCCCGCCGCCTTGCGGGCATCCGGTGGGGTATGCGCTCATCAGCCACCCGAGCGTTGACCGATTATCTCAACGCCCAAATCGACGAGATAGAAAACGGCGACGAGGAGTTGCGTCACGGCGGTGGCGAAGACCCCGTGCACGACACCCGCGTGGCGATCCGGCGGTTGCGGAGCACCCTGCGCGTCTTCGCCAAACTGCTGGACCGCCAAAGGGTCGGCGACGCCGACGGCGAACTCAAATGGTTCGCGGCGCTAGTCGGCGACGTTCGCGATTGCGAGGTCCAGGAGCGCCGATTCGCCAAGGCGCTGGATCGCATACCCGACGAGCTGATCCTCGGTCCCGTCCGGTCGCGAATCCGCAACGACCTGCGAGCGATCGAGCTCCCCGCCCGCGCCAGGCTGGACGAGGCCATGGATTCCGACCGTTACCGCGCGCTGCTGACCGTGCTGCGCGACTGGCGCTACGAACCGCCCGTCGCACAACAGATCTCGGCCGCGGCACTGCGCAAGCGAGCCCGGCGAGCGGAGCGCAAGGCGGATCGGCGGCTTGCCGAAGCGCTCGGATCCGACGACAACGAACTGCTGCATCGAGCGCGCAAGGCCGCCAAGCGCGCCCGCTACGCCGCCGAACTGCGCAATCCCCTGGACAAGCGAGCCAAGCGGACTGTCAAGCACTACAAGCGGATTCAAAGCCTGCTCGGCGACCACCAAGACACCGTCGTCGCGACTCAGAGACTTCGGCAGATGGCGTTGGCCGCGGGAACGGCCTTGGGGGAGAACGGCTTCAGCTACGGCATGCTGTACGCGCGCGAACAGCAACTCGCCGGCCAATGCCGGGAAGACGCCCTACAACTGGTGTAGACGACCGCGCCCGGTGGCCCGCTGAGGGGGCGGGCCACCGGGACTGGCCGGCCGGCCCGGGGCTTAGGCGCGGTGTTGCCTGGTCGCTTCCGCGTTGGTCTCCCGTGACGTGTCATGCCGCGCTTCGTCGCGGCCGTCGGCGGGCGTCTCACGCGTGTCGGTGCGCGTCTGCGGGTCGATCTTCTCGGCGCGCTTCAACTGGTCCTCGAGTTCCTCGCGCGACGTCGCCGCGTCGTTCTGATGGCTGGCGGCGCGTTCCTGCAACCTGGCGGCTTCGGCGGCCTTGGCTTCGGCCTCCGCCTGCGCGGCCCGCGCCTTGGCGGCCGTTTCATCGGCAAGGGCTTGCCGCCGCTCGGCCCTGCTCGTCGTGACCCTGGCCTGTTCGCGAATCTCCTCGGCCTGCCGCACCCGCCGGCGGCGCGCCGCCGCCCTCGCGGCAAAGATCGCGGCGGCGATCACGAGAACCGCCGCGACCACGGCGATCACAATCCACATGGTGCTCGTATTCATAGGGGGCTCCGTCGGTTCGTCTGGGTAGCTGCTGCAGCCCGTCCGTACCGGGGTCCCCATATTTGACAGGAATAAAACAACCGGGCGTTTGGCCAGGCAGGCGTCGTGGCTACCGGAAGTCGAGCGCCTCGACCGTCGCGATGGGGCCCTCGTGGGTCGGCCGATTCGCCCCGCCGATGCAGTAGACGGTGTTGCTGACCGTCGCCACCACCTCGGCGTGACGCGGCGTCGGCATGGGGGCCAACGTGGTCCATTTGCCGTCGGCAATCTCGTACATCTCGACCACGTTCAGCACCATCGTCGGTTCCTCGCCACCGACCACCACGATGCGCCCGTCGATGTACGTGGCGCCGTAGCTTCCGCGCGGCGTCGGCATGCCCACCAATCTCTTCCACGACCCGGATACCGGATCGAAGCGTTCCAGCGCCGCGGAGTTCTTGTCGGAGGAAAGGAACCTGCCCCCGATGGCGTACACGTAGGTGCCGTCCGACACCGCGGCCAGGTGTTCGCGCGCGGTGGGCATGTCGGGGGCATCGGTCCACGAACTTCCGTCGAAGACCTCGGTTTGCGGGACCAGCTGTTTGGCGTTCTGCCCGCCGACGACGACGAGCTTGTCGCCGGCCACCGCCGCGGCCGGCGCGGCCCGGGCGTGCGTGAGGCTGGGCAGTTCCACCCAGTTGCCGCCGCGCAGCGCGAAGACCCGGTTGGACCCGTCCGCGATGTTGTCGCTGGCACCTCCGAGCACCACAACCTCACCGCGGTAGGTCGCCGCGGCCGCGTGGTGCAGCGGGATGGGCAACGGGGGCCCGGTCTCCCAGGCGCCGGTGCGCGGCTCGTAGCTCTCGACGGTCGTGAGGGCGACGCCGTCCCGCAGGCCGCCCATGATCCAGATCTTGTCGCCCAGCACGGTCCACGCCATCATCAGCCGCGGGGTCGGCGCGTCGGGCAGGGAACGCCATTGAGACGCGGGCTGGATCTCGCGGGGCGGCAGCTTCAGCGCTTCGGCCTCCGAAATCACCTGGCTGTCCCCAACGGCCGTCGACCCGCCGATCGCGTACACGGACTTCTCCACCGCGGCGACGGCCATCCCGTGTCGCGCCGTCGCCATGTCCGGCAGGGCGTCCCAGTGCCTCGTCATGAGGTCGAACACCGAGACGCTCTTGAGAACCCGTCCTCCCGACACGCCCCCGACGGCGACCAGCCGCCCGTCGGCGATGGCCACGCCGAGGTCGCTGCGGGATTGGGGAAGCGCCGGCATCGTCGTCCAGGTTTTCGCGGCCGGGTCGTATGCCTCGACCATCGTCAGGTCGGAGTCGCCGGTGGTTCCCCCGACCGCATACACCAGCCTTCCGTCCGACGCCGCGGCCAGCATCTGGCGCGGGGTCGGTATGGGGGCGCCCAGGCTCCAGGTGTTGCCGTCGAAGACCTCGGTGGTGCTCAGCAGGGCCCCGCCGGCGTCGACTCCGCCGGTGACGACGAGGCGGTCTCCGACCACCGCCGCGGCCGCGGCGGCCCTGGGCGCCAACAGGTGTGGCAGTTCGACCCAGCGGCTGTTGACCACCCGCCAAACCTGGTCGCTGGCAACCTTTTTGCCGTTGACGGTCTTCCAGCCGCCGAGGACGACCGGGTTGCCCTGCCAGGTGACGGCCGACGCGTGTTGCAGCGCCACCGGCAGGTCGTCGCCGCCCTTCCATTCGTCGATGGCGGGGTCGTAGCCCTCGTGCTTGGTCGTGGGGTTGCCGTCGCCTCGGATGCCGCCGAAGACCCAGATCGTGCCGTCGGCCTGGGTGGTGGCGACCGCATCGCGCGCGACGCGGGCGTTGGTGATCGGCTTCCAGGCGAGGGGCGCCTGGGTCGGTGGGCCGGCGGTCTTGTGCGTGCCGTCGTCGGGCCGCAGCCACAGGAACACGGCGCCCACGACCAACAGCACCACGACGGCCGCCGCCAGGGCGATGCGACTGCGCCTCTTGCCCGGTTGGGCGAACCACTCCCGGATGCGCAGCGCTACGGGCTTGCGCCAGGGGGGCGGCGCCGGAGGCTGTTCGGGACCGCTCGGCGCGCTCGGCGGGCCGCCGGACGACGCCTGCGGCTGCGTTTCCGCGGCGTGCCCGCTGCGCAGGACGCTGGCCGCGGCGGAAAACTCATCATGACCGGAGGGGCCCGACGGGGTGGGGGGCGTGGCCGCGATTGCGTCGTCCCGGGCGACCGGCGCCCCGATCGGCGAAGTCGGCCGCGTTTCCCCGCCGTTGGAGGAGGGGGCGGCGTCGACGGCCGCTCGACCCAGCCCGCCGATCGCCATCGCGTCGGGTTTGAGGCCGTTGACGCGCTGCGCGGCCTGCAACTCGCGGCCGAATTCTTCGGCCGAGGCGGGCCGGTCGGCCGGGTCGAGCGACATCGCCCTCTCGATCGCCGAGCACACGGCGTCCGGGATGCCCTCGGGGCGCAGGTCCGGGACCCCGGTTGTGCTGATCCGCAGGTACTGCGCGATCAGGTCCTCGCCCTTCCGGCGCTCGTGGGGCGCGTTGCCGACGATGAGCGCATAGATGGTGGCGCCCAGCGAGTACATGTCGGCCGCGACCGTCGCCGGGCTGCCGGTCATCACCTCCGGCGCCGTGTAGTCGATGGTGCCGGAGAAGAACCCGGTCGCCGTCTCGTAACCGCCTTCGATGTGGGCGATGCCGAAATCGCTCAACTGCGGCTCGCCGTAGTCGTTGATCAATATGTTGGCCGGCTTGATGTCGCGGTGCAGCGTTCCGGTCCGGTGCGCGGTTTCCAGTGCGCCGCAGAGCTTTACACCGATGCGCAGGGCGTCGGGCCAGGATAGCGGTCCCTCGCGGCGCAACCGGACCGCCAGCGAATCCGCGGCGTGGTAGGGCATGACGATGTACGGCCGGTTGCTGGTGGTCACCCCGACCCGCAGGATGTTGACTATGTTCGGGTGCCCGGACAGCCCGCCCATCGCGTAGCCCTCGCGCAGGAACCGTTCCCGGCTCTCCTCGTCCATGTGCGACGGCAGCAGCTTCACCGCGACGTTTCGGCCCAGCGCCGTCTCGTAACAGCGGTAGATCACCCCGGCCCCACCCCGCGCGACCTGCTGCGCATCCTCGAATCCGGCGGCCGCCAGCTCCGCGGCGATCCCGCCGGATACCGACGCCACGCCGTCGGACTTGGGTTCTTCGGGCATTCCTGGGCGCTTAACCTCCCGTACATACAGCTCAGAGAGCTCAAGAGTATCGCCCGTGACCTCGCGGGAGTATCTTTCGGCGACCATCGTTATCAAGCCAAAACGTGGCGGCCGACCGCCCGAGGATGCAACGGGTTTGGCACGAGCCTTCGAGGGGATGCTCGGGCCAGAATGGCGATATGACGTTGGATCTGAAGGAATATTTCGAACGCATCGATTTTCACGGCGTTGCCGAGCCGACGCTCGACGCGCTGCAGGCGCTGGTGAGCGCTCACACGCGCGCGATCCCGTTCGAGAACCTCGATCCGCTGATGGGAACGCCAGTCGATGACCTCTCCCCAGATGCCCTGACGGACAAGCTGGTTCACCGCCGCCGCGGCGGCTATTGCTACGAGCAGAACGGGCTGATGGGTTATGTGCTCTCGGAGCTCGGCTTTCGGGTGCGGCGACTGGCGGGTCGGGTGATCTGGATGCTCCCGCCCGACGCCCCGTTTCCGGCGCAGACCCATACCGTGCTGGCGGTGACGTTCCCCGGCTCCCAGGGGTCTTACCTCGTCGACGTCGGCTTCGGCGGGCAGACACCGACCTCCCCGATCCGGATCGAGACCGGCAACGTCCAACAAACCACGCTCGAGCCGTACCGACTGGAGGACCGCGGCGACGGGCTGGTGCTGCAGGCGCAGATCCGCGGCGAATGGGCGCCGCTGTATGAGTTCGCGACCCGCACCGCACCGGCGATCGACCTGAAGGTCGGCAGCTGGTTCGTCTCGACCCACCCGTCGTCACATTTCGTGACCGGCCTGACGGCCGCGCGGGTCACCGACGACGCACGATGGAACCTGGCCGGGCGCCACCTGACCGTCCACCGCGCCGACGGCAGCGAGAAAACCCTGCTGGCCGACGCCGCCGCCGTCGTCGAAATCCTCGGCGAGCGGTTCGGTATAAATGTTGCCGATCTGGGTGATCGTGGCGCGCTCGAGGCCCGCCTCGACAAGGTCCTCGGGCCCTGACGTCGATTTCCAAGTGATCCGCGGCGCGCCCATTGTTCGACGTGACGACCGCCATACCCCCGCAAATGCGGCGAATAATAAGAGCGTCTATTAACCTGTCCCAACGTGAGTCGGGATCACGGGTCGGCCGGTGTTGTCGGGGCTGCCTCGGGCAGTGTCGGCGCTGACGCTGTCCCGGGCGGCGGGATTGTGGTGCCCGAGGGTGTCACCTTGACCTCGAATTTCGACCATAACCGAGCCTTGTTGGGTGACAGTCCGGCCTACCGCTTCATCGACTATTCGCAGGACCAGGACGGGCGAATCCAGGAACTCAGCTGGAACGAGCTGTGGTCGCGCGTCTGCGCCATTGGCGCCCGGTTGCAGCAGGTCACCCAGCCCGGGGACCGGGTGGCAATCCTGGCGCCCCAGGGCCTGGACTACGTGGCGGGTTTCTTCGCCGCCGTCCACGCGGGCAATGTCGCGATTCCCCTCTTCGCGCCGACGTTGGCGGGGCACGGCGAGCGGTTGGCCGCGGTGCTGGCCGACGGCCGGCCCGCCGCGGTCCTGACCACCACCGCGGCCGCCGAATCGGTGCGGACGTTTATCCGGACTCTGCCCGCGAACGAGCGGCCGCGGATGATCGCGGTCGACGCGGTACCCGCCAGCCTCGCCGAGACCTTCACCGATCCAGTTCGGGATACCGACGACCTCGCCTATCTGCAGTACACGTCGGGTTCGACCCGCACGCCGGCCGGGGTGGAGATCACCCACCGCGCCGTCTACACCAACGCGATGCAGATGATCCTGCACGGCGGGCTGAACACCGACGTCCAATGCGTGAGCTGGCTACCGCTGTATCACGACATGGGACTGATGATGATCGTGTTCACGGCGTATTTCGGGGCGCACGTCGCGCTGATGGATCCGATGGCTTTCCTTCGCCGGCCCTACCGCTGGATCAAGCAACTGGGCATCGCGGCGACGCGCGGCCGGACGATGGCGGCGGCACCGAACTTCGCCTTCGAGTTGACGGCCCAGCGGGGACTGCCCCCGGAGGGTGAAGACCTCGACCTCAGCAACGTGGTGTGCCTGCTCAACGGGTCCGAGCCCGTGAGCATGTCGGCCATCGAGCAGTTCACCAACGCCTTCGCCCCGTACGGCCTGCCCGCGTCGGTGGTCAAGCCGTCCTACGGGATGGCGGAAGCGACCCTGTCGGTCGCCAGCATCGCCCCGGACGCCGCGGCCAGCGCCGTCTTCCTGGACCGCGAGCAGCTCGGCGCCGGCCGCGCGGTGGTCGTCGACCCGACGGCATCCGATGCGCTTTCCCTTGTCTCCTGCGGCCAGCCGATCCTCGATGAGTGGGCGGTGATCGCCGACCCGGACGGCGCCGAGGTACCCGACGGCACCGTGGGCGAAATCTGGCTGCACGGCAACAACGTCGGCCGCGGATATTTCGGCCGGGAAGAAGAAACGCGACGAGTGTTCGGCAACAAGCTGCAGTCCCGGCTCGAGGTGGGCAGCCACGCCGAGGGCGCTCCGGACAACGGGTCCTGGCTGGCCACCGGAGATCTCGGCGTCTACATCGACGGCGAGCTGTACCTGACGGGCCGGATCAAGGACCTCATCATCATCGACGGCCGCAACCACTACCCGCACGACATCGAAACCACCGTGAGCGAAGCTTCGCCGGCGATCCGCACCGGCTACGTCGCCGCGTTTTCCGTTCCGGCCGAGGCGGTTTCAACTCTCACCGGAAGCGGCGGATCGGGCGAGCAGGTGGTCGTCGTCGCCGAGCGCGCTCCCGGCGCGGGCCGCGATTTGGGGCCCATCGCCGACACGGTGCGGGCGGCGATCTCGCGGCATCACCAGATTCGCGTCGCCGACGTGCGCCTCGTGGCCGCCGGGGGCATCCCACGCACGACGAGCGGCAAGCTCGCCCGTAACGCCTGCCGGGCCGAATACCTCGCCGGGCGGTTCAACCGCTGACGGGCAGCCAGGGGCCGATTCGGTTGAGGGCCTCTTCGATGTCGCTGGTGGGTCCGGCGAACGACAACCGGACGAACGAATTCCCGCGCGCGGTGTCGAAGTCGATGCCCGGCGCGATCGCAACGCCGGTGTCGGCCAACAGCTTTGAGCAGAAACCGAGCGAGTCGTCGGTGAAGTCCGAGACGTCGGCGTACACGTAGAACGCGCCGTCGGTGGGCGCCAACCGGTCGACGCCGATTCGGCGCAGGCCGTCGAGCAGCAGCGAGCGGTTGATCGCGTAGTGCGCCAGGTTGCCGTCGGCTTCGGCCGTCGCCTCCGGGGTGAACGCGGCAACCGCGGCGAGCTGCGACAGCACCGGCGGGCAGATGGTGAAGTTTCCGGTCAGGCAGTCCACCGCGCGTCGCAGCTCCGTCGGCAGCAGCAGCCACCCCAGTCGCCAGCCGGTCATCGCGTAGTACTTGGAAAAGCTGTTGACCACCACCGCGTCTCGTGAGGTCTGCCAGGCGCAGCTGGTCTGCGGCGCCCCCTCGTAGACCAGCCCGTGGTAGACCTCGTCGCTGATCAGCCGCACCCCGGAGGCCTCGCACCACGACGCGATGGCGGCGAGCTCGGCCGGCGGGATGACCGTGCCGGTGGGATTGGCAGGGCTGGCGACGATCACGCCCTTGATCGGCGGGTCGAGTTCGGCGAGGATCTGCGCGGTCGGCTGAAACCGCGTCTCCGGCCCGCAGGCGATGTCCACGACCTCACATCCCAACGCGGACAGGATGTTTCGATAGCAGGGATAGCCGGGGCTGGCCAGCGCCACCCGATCTCCCACGTCGAAGCACACCAAAAATGCCAGCAGGAAGCCACCGGAGGAGCCCGTGGTCACGACGACCGCGTCGGCCTCGACGTCGAGCCCGTATTTGCGTTGGTAGTCCGCCGCTATCGCGGCGCGCAGCTCCGGAATGCCCAGCGCGACGGTGTAACCCAGCTGGTTGAGGTGCAGCGCCGACGCCGCGGCCGCGCGCACCGGCTCGGGAGCGCCGACGCTCGGCTGGCCCGCAGACAGGTTGACCAGGTCGCCGTGGCTGCGCTGGCGCTCCGCGGCGGCCAGCCAGACATCCATCACGTAGAACGGCGGGATGCCGGCGCGCAGCGCGACGTGGTCAATCACGTTGGCAGGACTTCAGATTCCAGCTTGCGCAGCAGCTCTCGCGGCGAGTCGAGCAGGTGCGCGCTGCCATGGGCGCGTTTGAAGTACAGGTGCATGTCGTGCTCCCAGGTGATCGCGATGCCCCCGTGCAGCTGAATCCCTTCAGCCGCAACGGCTTTCAGGGCTTCCGTCGCGGCCAGGCGAGCGGTGGCCGCGTTGCTGGGATTGGGGTCGTCACACGCGTCGGACACGACGGCCTTCGCCGCGGCGACGGTGACATATAGGTCGGCCATCCGATGCTTGAGCGCCTGGAAGCTGCCGATCGGGCGGCCGAATTGCACCCGGTTCTTGGTGTATTCGACCGTCAGTTCCAGGCAGCGCTCGGCGGCGCCGATCTGCTCGGCCGCCAGCAGGATGGCGGCGATGTCCGCGATGCCCGGGTCGTCGCCGATGGTTTCGCTCTCCTCCGGTTGCACTCGGGCCAGGCGTCGGGTGGGGTCCATGGTGGCGACGGGCTGCGCGCTGAAGCGGGTCCACCTGCTCAGCCCGCCCTCGGCGGCCGCGACGACGACGTCGGCGACGTCCCCATTGACCACGAAGTCGGGATCAAGCACCAGCGCGCCGATCGAACTGCCCTCGGCGAGGCCTTCGAGTGTCTTCGCGTCCGGTTCGGCCGCCGCGAGCAACGCCAGCTCCGCCAGCGTCGTGCCCAGCAGGGGAGAGGGAACCAGGCCCCGGCCCAGCTCCTGCAGAACGACTGCGGCGTCGGCCAATTCGCCGCCCGCGCCACCCAGCTCCTCGGGGATCACCAGCGCCGCGGCGCCGACCTGTTCACACAACAGTTGCCACAGCGCCTCGTCGTAGCCGCGGTCCGACTCCGTCGCGGCCCGCACCGCCGCCGGGTCCGCGTGCTTGGCGACCAGGGCGGCCACGGTCTCCCGCAGCAGCTGCCGTTCTTCAGTCATGCTCATAGCGCCTCCAGCACTCTGCGGCGATGTGCCTCGGGAGTACCCCAGGCCGAGCGTAGTGCCTGCACCCGCAGCAGCCACAGCGACAGGTCGTGCTCCTGGGTGAACCCGATGGCGCCGTGGGTTTGCAACGACGCGCGCGCCGCGAGCAGGGCCGCGTCGGATGCGGCCGCCTTCGCCGCACTGACGTCGCGTGGTTCCAGGGTGAGCGCCGCGCCGTACAGCAGGGGTCGGGCCAGTTCGATCGCGATGTGCACGTCGGCCAGCTTGTGCTTGATCGCCTGATACGAACCGATCACCCGCCCGAACTGGCTGCGTTGCTTGGCGTAGTCGACGGCGCCGTTCAGCAACGCCTCGGCGGCGCCGACCAGCTGCGCCGCGGTGGCCAGCGCCCCGAACTCATAGGCGCGCTTGACATCCGCGTGCCAGGTATCGCCGCTCGGCGTGACGTCATAGAGGCGACGGCTGGGGTCGACGGACTGATGCGCCTTTCCCGCTTGGGCTGCGGTGACTCCCTCGCCGGTGGCGAGCAGAACCAGCCCGGCGGTATCGGCGTCGACCGCGCGCGGCGCGTCGGGGGGGAGCGCGACGGTGGCGATGAGTTCACCGGAAGCCAGGCCCGCGCAGCGCTCGTCGACCGCGAGCAGAATCGGTGCGACCGCGATGGATTCGGTTACCGGGCCGGGCACGCACCAACGCCCGAGGCGTTCGATCGCGACCACCAGGTCGACGGGATGGGCCTCGATGCCGTCGAATTTCTCCGGCACGGCCAGCGCGGTGACGCCGAGGTTGGCCAGCTGCTCCCACACCTTGCGGCCGGGCGCGGTGTCGCCGGCCGACCATGCGCGGATTGCGCCCGGCAGGTCCGCGGCGCCCAGCGCCGCGTCGATGCTGGCGGCGAAGTCGCGCTGCTGTTCGTCTAGTGCGAAGTCCATTACCTTTTCTCCCGGGGTAGACCCAGCAGACGTTCGGAGATGATGTTGCGCTGAATCTCGTTGGTGCCGGCGTAGATCGGGCCGCCCAGCGCGAACAGCAGCCCGTCGGTCCAGGGTCCGGCCAGCTCGCCGTCGGCGCCGAGGATGTCGAGCGCGGTCTGATGTATCGCCACGTCGAGGTCCGACCAGAACACCTTGGTCACTGACGACTCGGCGCCGAGCTCACCGCCGGCGGCCAGCCTGGTCACGGTGCCGAAGGTCTGCAGGCGGTAGGCCTGCGCGTTGATCCACGCTTGGGCGACCCGGTCGGCGAAGCCCGGAGGACTGCCGCGGTCCTTCCACAGCTGCACCAATCGCTCCGCCGCCGCAAGGAAGCGGGCCGGGCTGCGCAGCGACATGCCGCGCTCGTTGCTTGACGTGCTCATGGCCGCGCGCCAGCCGTCGTTCGGGGTGCCGATCACGTCCTCGTCGGGAACGAAGACGTCGTCGAGGAAGATCTCCCCGAAGCCGGTGTCGCCCCCGAGCTGGACGATGGGGCGCACGGTGACGCCCTGGGACTTCAGGTCGAACATGAGGTAGGTGAGGCCGTTGTGCCGCTCGGCCGCCGGGTCGGAGCGGAACAGGCCGAATCCCATCTCGGCGAACGGTGCCCGCGAGCTCCAGATCTTTTGGCCGTTGAGCAGCCAGCCGCCGTCGGTCTTGGTGGCGGTGGACCGCAACGAGGCCAGGTCACTGCCGGACTCGGGCTCCGACCAGGCCTGTGCCCAGATCTGTTCGCCGCTGGCCATTTTCGGCAGGATGCGGTCGAGTTGCTCCTCGGTGCCGTGGGTGAACAGCGTCGGGGCCAGCATCGAGGTTCCGTTGGCGCTGGCCCGGCCCGGCGCCCCGGCGCGGAAGTATTCCTCCTCGAACACCACCCAATGCAGCAGCGGCGCGTCGCGGCCCCCGTACTTCTCCGGCCAGGTGATCACCGACAGGCCGGCGTCGAAGAGCACGCGATCCCAAAGCCGGTGCTGCGCGAAGCCTTCGGCGTTGTCGTAGGACTTCGTCGGGATCTTCTCGGCGTTGGCCACCAGGAAGTCCCGCACCTCGGCTTGGAAGGCCAGCGTCTCGTCGTCTAATTGCAGATCCAATTCAGGCCAACTCTCGCAGTTGTGGTTTGAGCACCTTGCCGCCCGCGTTGCGCGGTAACTCGTCGACGAACCGCACCGACCGCGGCGCCTTGAAGTTGGCCAAATGCTCACGGGTGTAAGCGATCACCGATTGCTCGTCCAGGTCGGAATCGGGCCGCGGCACCAGGAACGCGCGCCCCACCTCGCCCAGCCGCTCGTCGGGAACCCCGATCACCGCGGCGTCGGCCACCCCGTCCATCCGGGCCAAGACCTGCTCGACCTCGGCGGGGTAGACGTTGAACCCGCCACAGATATACATGTCCTTGAGCCGGTCGGTGATGCGCAGGTTGCCCGCGTCGTCGACCGCGCCGATGTCGCCGGTGTGCAGCCAGCCGTCGTCGTCGATTGCCGCGGCCGTCGCCGCGGGGTCGTCGAGGTAGCCGAGCATCACGTTGGGCCCGCGCAGCAGGACTTCGCCTGTTTCGCCGCCGTCCGGCGCGCTGATGCGTATTCGAAGTCGGCGAACGGACGCCCGCAGGTGGTGGCGACGGTGACCGCGTCGTCGTCGGCGCTCGGCGGACGTGAAGGACCGCTCCTCGGTGATCAGCGCGTCGTGGTCGGGCAGTTGGTGTGCCAAGCGATCCAGCGCCGCGGGCACGGTGCGGGGATCGGTGGACACTGGAACTCCTTAACAAAGCAAGTGCTTGGTAGGTTAGCCTACAGGGCATGCAGGACGTCGAGGAGTTCCGGGCGGAGGTCCGCCAGTGGCTCGCCGACAATCTGGTCGGCGAATTCGCAGCTCTCAAGGGCCTTGGCGGCCCCGGGCGCGAGCACGAGGCGTTCGAAGAACGCCGGGCCTGGAACCAGCACCTCGCCGAGGCCGGGCTGACCTGCCTGGGCTGGCCGGTGGAGCACGGCGGCCGAGGGCTTTCGACCGCGCACCGGGTGGCCTTCTACGAGGAGTACGCCAAGGCGGATGCGCCGGACAAGGTCAACCACTTCGGCGAGGAGCTGTTGGGTCCGACGCTGATCGCGTTCGGCACCGCCGAGCAACAGCAGCGCTTCCTGCCGCGCATCCTGGACGTCACCGAGCTGTGGTGCCAGGGCTACTCCGAACCCGGCGCCGGCAGCGACCTGGCCAACGTCTCGACCACCGCCGAACTCGACGGCGACCAGTGGGTGATCAACGGCCAGAAGGTGTGGACGTCGCTGGCGCACTGGGCGCAGTGGTGCTTCGTGGTGGCGCGTACCGAGAAGGGCTCGAAGCGGCACGCCGGGTTGTCGTACCTGCTGGTGCCGCTGGACCAACCGGGGGTACAGGTCCGCCCAATCATTCAGTTGACGGGCGACTCGGAATTCAACGAGGTGTTCTTCGACGACGCCCGCACCGACGCGTCGTTGGTGGTGGGCCAGCCAGGCGACGGGTGGCGCGTCGCGATGGGAACGCTGACCTTCGAGCGCGGCGTCTCCACCCTTGGGCAGCAAATCCGCTATGCCCGTGAGCTTTCCAACCTGGCCGAGCTCGCGCAGCGCAACGGTGCCGCCGACGACCCGTTCATCCGCGAGCGGCTGACGCGCGCCTGGACGGGCCTGCGGGCCATGCGGTCGTACGCATTGGCCACCATGGATGTCGAGCAGCCCGGCCAGGACAACGTGTCGAAGTTGTTGTGGGCCAACTGGCATCGCGATCTGGGCGAGCTGGCGATGGACGTGATCGGCCGGACTTCAATGGCGTTGTCCGACGGGGAATTCGACGAGTGGCAGCGGCTGTTTCTGTTTACCCGCGCCGACACCATCTATGGCGGGTCCAACGAGATCCAGCGCAACATCATCGCCGAGCGGGTGCTCGGCCTACCGCGAGAGGTTAAGGGATGACGCTCTCCGAAGCGCCCAAAGAGATCGCCGGACACGGGCTTCTGCAAGGGAAGGTGGTCGTGGTGACCGCGGCCGCCGGAACCGGCATCGGCTCGGCGACCGCCCGCCGTGCGCTGGCCGAAGGGGCCGACGTGGTGGTGTCGGACCACCACGAACGGCGGCTGGGGGAGACCGCCGACGAGCTCGCCGCGCTAGGGCTGGGCCGGGTGGAGAAGGTTGTGTGCGACGTGACGTCCACGGCCCAGGTCGACGCCCTGATCGACTCGACCACCGCGCGCATGGGCCGCCTCGACGTTCTGGTCAACAACGCCGGGCTGGGCGGGCAGACCCCGGTGGTCGACATGACCGACGACGAATGGGACCGCGTCCTGGACGTGACGCTGACGTCGGTGTTCCGGGCCACCCGCGCGGCGCTGCGGTATTTCCGCGAGGCGTCGCACGGCGGTGTGATCGTGAACAACGCCAGTGTGCTGGGCTGGCGCGCCCAGCACTCGCAGTCGCACTACGCCGCCGCCAAGGCCGGCGTGATGGCGTTAACCCGTTGCAGCGCAATCGAAGCCGCCGAGTACGACGTCCGCATCAACGCCGTCTCGCCCAGCATCGCCCGGCACAAGTTCCTGGACAAGACGACCTCGGCCCAGTTGCTCGACCGGCTGTCGGCGCAGGAGGCGTTCGGCCGTGCGGCTGAGCCGTGGGAAATCGCTTCCACCATAGCCTTTTTGGCCAGTGATTACTCGAGTTACCTGACCGGAGAAGTGATTTCGGTATCCAACCAGCACGCGTGATCGGGCGATGACAGATGGCCTGAATCAACTGCCCGGGCTGAACTCGGGTGACCACAATACTGCCCAAATCCGGGCTTTAACGCTGGCATGGGCAGTTTCGACCATGCACTCTGTCTGGCGACTAGTCGAGCTGCCTGACCGAAGAAGTGATTTGGTCTCAAGCCAGCGCCTGCAAATTACGGCAACCGGCTGAGGTCAAACAAGCCCGAAACCGCTGTGCCGACATTGAAGAAGCCCGAGTCGTAGCCGCTGACGGCGGACAAGAAGATGTTTTGGCTGTCCGGGATGGCGTGGTTCCCGATGCCCGAAACGTGGTAGCTGGCGAAAGCGCCGCCCGTGGCCGAGTTGAAAAAGCCCGAGATGAAACCGTTGAAGCCTGGGCCGCTTGCCGTATTGAAGAAGCCCGAGACATCGTCACCGGTGTTACCGAAGCCCGAGGTGCTCAGGCCGGTGTTGGTGGTGATCCCGAAGCCCGTGTTCGCATCGCCCGAGTTCCAGTAGCCGGTGTTGACGAAGCCCGAGTTCCCATCGCCCGTGTTGAGGTTCCCGGAATTCGAGCTGCCAGTGTTGTCGGTGCCCGCGTTACCGAAGCCGGTGTTCTGGGCGCCGGAGTTCCCGAAGCCGGTGTTGGACTCCCACGCATTCCCGATGCCGGTGTTGCCGATGCCCGAGTTACCCAAGCCGACGTTGTTGCTGCCTGAGTTCCCGAAGCCGAAGTTGTTGAAGTGGTTTAGCGGCGTCAGTGTGTTGCTTCCCGTATTGAAGGCCCCGATGTTGCCGTCGCCGGAGTTGAAGAAGCCGATGTTGTTGGTGCCGGAGTTTCCGAATCCGATGTTGCCGGTGCCCGAGTTCAGCCCGCCGAAGCTGAACTGGTTGGTCGCGGTATTGAAATAAGTGTTCCCGATACCGATCTCATTGTTGCCGGTGAGGCCGAAGCCGATGTCATTGTTGCCGGTGTTACCCCCGCCGATGTTCCCCTTGCCGATGTTTCCGCCACCGTAGTTCCCGTTGCCGGCGTTGCCGAAGCCGAAGTTGTTGTTGCCGATATTGCCCATGCCGATGTTCTGGCCGGAGGTGCTGCTGGCGCCGGTGTTTCCAAAGCCGATGTTGCCGACGCCCGCGTTCCCGGAGCCGAAGTTGTTGTTTCCGGTGTTCCCCGCGCCGACGTTGGAGTTGCCGATGTTGCCGCCGCCCAGGTTTTGGTTGCCCGTGTTGCCGGTGCCGGCGTTCTGGCTGCCTGTGTTGCCGGTGCCGAGGTTGGCGTTGCCGAGGTTGCCGATCCCGAGGTTGGGGAGGTTGGCCAGCAGGTCTTGCAGCGTCGCCGCGGGCGCCAACTGCGCGGCCGCCACCGACGCCCCGCCGTGGTAGCTCACCATCGCGGAGACGTCCTGGGCCCACATCTCCTCGTACTCGCCCTCGAGCTGGGCGATCGCCGGTGCGTTGAGGCCTAGCCAGTTCGACATCACCAGCTGCACAAACGAATTGCGGTTGAGCTCGACCATCAGCGGGTGCACCGTCGCAGCCTGCGCCGCCTCGAAGACGCTGGCCACCGCGCGGGCCTGAGCCGCCGCGCCTGACGCTTGCGTCGCCGCCTGACCGAGCCACCCCGCGTACGGTGTCGCCGCGGCCGCCATCGCCTGGGATGCTGCACCGTGCCAAGCCTGGCCGGTCAAGCCTGAGGTGATGGACGAGAACGACGACGTCGCCGATCCCAACTCCGAAGCCAGGCCGTCCCAAGCCGCCGCCGCGTCCAGCATTGGCGCCGACCCGGCGCCACTGAACATCAGCAGAGAATTGATTTCCGGCGGCAACACCGCAAAGTTCACCATTGACGACCTACCTCCCACGCGTTCGCTCGTTGGTTGCTGGACGCTGTAGTACAGCCGGTCCGATGCGCTACCGATCCCAACAAAGCGCTCGACGCACGACGTGGGGACAGCGTGCGCCCGCCGCGATGCTCACAGCATCGGGAAATTTCCCTATTTTTGGGGCGGTGGGCGCTCGTGTGGGTCAGCGATGTCGGGTCGCGTCACGATGTTCGAGCCGGGACGGCCAACAACGTCACCGCGCGGCCGGCGACATCGCTAATCCGGCCCGCCTTAACCCGCCAACAGTCGAGCGAGGCTGAAGAGGCCCCCGAACTGGGTGCCCGTATTGAAGAATCCGGATAGCGAGCCGCTGAAGGTCGGGTTGAAGGTGGGAACCCCGGTGTTGCCGATACCCGACATCGCGCCACCGTTGATGACGGTGTTGAAGAAGCCCGAGGCGAACCCGTCGGTGGCCGTGTTGTCGAAGCCCGAGACATTTGTGCCGGAGTTGTTGAAGCCCGAGTGGCCGGCCCCGGTGTTGGTGGTGATTCCGAATCCCGTGTTGGCCACGCCCGAATTCCACGCGCCGGTGTTGACGTTGCCCGAGTTCCCCCAGCCGGTGTTCGTGGCACCCGAATTCCACCACCCGGTATCGAAACCGCCGCCGTTCCCGAAACCGGTGTCAAGGCCGCCCGAGTTCCCGAAGCCCGTGTTGACGTTGCTCGAATTCCCGAAGCCGAAGTTCCAGTCGCCCGCGTTTCCGAAGCCGATGTTGCCGGCGCCCGCGTTCCCGAAGCCAAAGCTGTTGAGGTGACCGGGAAAATGGGTGTTGGTGCCCGTGGAGAAGAAGCCGACGTTGCCGTTGCCGGAGTTGAAGAAGCCGATGTTGCCGGACCCGGAGTTCCCGATGCCGATGTTTCCGGCACCCGAGTTCAGCCCGCCGAAGCTGAACTGGTTGGTGGCGGTGTTGAAATAGGTGTTCCCGATGCCGATTTCGTTGCTGCCGGTGAGCCCAAAGCCGATGTTGTTGTTGCCGCTGTTCCCGCCGCCGATGTTGTTGTTGCCGGCGTTGCCGCCCCCGATATTGTTGTTCCCGGCGTTTCCAAGCCCCCGGTTCCCGTCCCCGGCGTTGCCCAAGCCCCAGTTGTTGCTGCCCGCGTTGCCGAAGCCCACATTGTGGCCGGCATCGGTGCCCAGGGCCGGGTTGGAGCCGTTGCCGGAACCGATGTTTCCGTCGCCGTGATTCCCGAAGCCGATATTCCCATTGGCCGTCACACCGGCAAAGCCGTTGCCGCCGCCGATGTTGTTGTTGCCGGTGTTTCCGCTGCCGAGGTTGGCGATGCCGGTGTTGCCGGGGCCCACGTTGGCGTTGCCCTTATTGCCGATGCCCAGGTTCGGCAGGTTGGCGAGAATATCCTGCAGCGTCTGCGCGGGCACCAATTGTGCGGCCGCCGCCGAAACACCGCCGTGATACCCGACCATCGCCGCCACGTCTTGGGCCCACATCGCCTCGTAGTCGCCTTCCAGTTCGGCGATCGCTGGCGCGTTGAGCCCAAACCAATTCGACATCACCGCCTGCACAAAGGAGTTCCGGTTGGCCGCCACCGCCAGCGGATGGATCGTTGCCGCCTGCGCCGCCTCGAATGCACTGGCCACCGCCTGCGCCTGTCCGGCTGCGCCCGCAGCCTGGGCGGAGGCCGAGCTGAGCCAACTCGCGTATGGACCCGCTGCAGCCGTCATTGCCTGCGAGGCCGGCCCCTGCCATGCCTGACCCGTCAGCCCCGAGATCACCGACGAAAATGAATCCGCTGCCGCTCCTAGCTCATCGGCGAGTCCGTTCCATGCAGCAGCGGCCTCCAACATCGGCGCCGATCCGGCACCGCAAAATATCCGTAAGGAATTGATTTCTGGGGGTAACACCAAGAAACTCATGACCGTTGACCTCCACGCTTCGACCCATTTACGGCGTCGGGCTGGCCCGAATGTCGGTGAGATTACGACGCTGCCGGGGGTTTCTCCCGGTTTTGGCTGAAATTCCCCTCAGCTCGAAACCCGCGAATTTCCCGTTACCGTGGCGCGGAAACGCGAGGTACCGAGGCCGCGTCGGTGACGGATGGCCAACCGGCGGCCTCGCTGGCCGAGCAAGCGCTTGGTTGATACCCTGATCGGGTGGACCGAGTGACCGGTCAGGCTAACAGCCGGCGAGACGAGTTGCTTGCGCTCGCCGCGACCATGTTCGCCGAGCGCGGTCTGCGCGCCACCACCGTGCGCGACATCGCCGACGGCGCGGGCATCCTGTCCGGCAGCCTGTACCACCATTTCTCCTCCAAAGAGGAGATGGTCGACGAGTTGCTCCGCGACTTCCTGGAGTGGCTGTTCACCCGCTACCGCGAAATCATCGACAGCGAGCCCAATCCGCTGGAGCGGCTCAAGGGGCTGTTCATGGCGTCGTTCGAGGCGATCGAGGATCGCCACGCGCAGGTCGTCATCTACCAGGACGAGGCCAAACGGCTGCTGTCGCAGGCCCGGTTCTCCTACATCGAGGACATGAACCGCCAACAACGCAAGATGTGGGTCGAGGTGCTCAATCAAGGCATCGACGAGGGCTGCTTTCGGCCCGACCTCAATGTCGACCTGGTCTACCGATTTATCCGTGACACCACCTGGGTGTCGGTGCGCTGGTATCAACCCGGCGGACCGCTCACCGCACATCAGGTGGGTCAGCAATATCTCGCCATTGTCCTTGGCGGCATTACCAAAGAAGGAGTCTGAAACATGGCTGAGGCGTACGTCATCGATGCTGTGCGTACCGCGGTTGGCAAGCGTAACGGCGCACTGGCCGGGATACATCCGGTCGACCTGGGCGCTTATGCGTGGCGCGGACTGCTCGACCGAGTCGACGTCGACCCCGCCGCCGTTGAGGACGTGATCGCCGGGTGCGTCGATGCGATCGGCGGGCAGGCCGGCAACATCGCCCGGCTCTCGTGGCTGGCCGCCGGCTATCCCGAAGAGGTGCCCGGCGTGACCGTGGATCGGCAGTGCGGTTCCAGCCAGCAGGCTATTTCATTTGGCGCGCAGGCGATCATGTCCGGAACGGCCGACCTCATTGTGGCCGGCGGCGTGCAGAACATGAGCCAGATCCCGATCTCGTCGGCGATGACCGTTGGCGAGCAGTTCGGGTTCACCTCGCCCACAAGCGAATCCAAGCAGTGGCTGCACCGCTACGGTGACCAGGAGATCTCCCAGTTCCGCGGTTCGGAGATGATCGCCGAGAAGTGGAACCTGTCCCGCGAAGAGATGGAGCGGTACTCGCTCACCAGCCACGAGCGCGCGTTCGCCGCGATCCGCGGCGGGCACTTCGACAACGAAATCATCACTGTCGAAACGGAATCCGGACCGTTCCGGGTCGACGAAGGCCCGCGTGAGTCGTCGCTGGAGAAGATGGCCGGCCTGAAGACCCTCGTCGAGGGCGGTCGGCTGACGGCGGCGATGGCCAGCCAGATCTCCGACGGCGCCAGCGCGGTGCTGCTCGCCTCCGAGCAGGCGGTCAAAGACCACGGGTTGAAGCCCCGGGCCCGCATCCACCACATCAGTGCCCGCGCCGCCGACCCGGTGTTCATGCTCACCGGCCCCATCCCGGCCACCCGCTACGCACTGGAAAAGACCGGGCTGTCAATCGAAGACATCGACACCGTCGAGATCAACGAGGCGTTCGCGCCGGTGGTTCTGGCGTGGCTCAAGGAGATCAAGGCCGACCCCGAGAAGGTCAACCCCAACGGCGGCGCGATCGCCCTGGGTCATCCGCTCGGCGCGACCGGGGCCAAGCTGTTCACCACCATGCTCAACGAGCTCGAGCGCATCGGCGGCCGCTACGGTCTGCAGACGATGTGCGAGGGTGGCGGCACGGCCAACGTCACGATCATCGAGCGGCTCTAGCCCGTTCCCTTAGCGCCGAGTGTGAAACTCACGACGCTTCAACGGCGTGTCGCGTCGTAAATCGCACACTCGCGCAGGGTGTTCCGCCGGCCGCGGCCGCGATCACCGGGCGGCCAGCACCAGCGCGATACCGCCCAGGGCAATGAGCCAGCTGGTGAAGCTCCCCACCAGGAAGTACTCGGTGACCTCGTCGATTCCGACGTCACCGTTGCGGTTCTTTTGGGCGCTAAGCTCGGGAAAGCGGATGATGCCCTTGGCGGCTACGACGGCGCTGGCCGCGGCCACCTGCCCGCCGACGCCCAGGCTCAGGATCAGCAGGCGTTCCATCGGACCCAGCAGCCGGCCGCCCTTGAGCCGGTCGGATGGCTGCGGCTCACCGGCCGGACGCACCGCACCCACCGAGCCGAGCACGAGGCGCACCAACTGATTTCCGGTGGCGAACTGCACCAGCACCACCGCGACGATCATCAGCAGCCGGGTCGGCGTCACGTTGCTCAGCGGCAGTTGTACCCAGCTGGACCACCGCGCGATCAGGCCGTGCACGGGAGACGACCAGCCGGACAACCCGATCAGCAGTACCAGCGCGGCGGCGAACACGGCCAACGGGGCTGCCTGTCGTTTGCCGCTGCGTTCCGCGCGCAGGCATAGCCACTCCCACACGACGGCTGCGGTGGCCGCCAGCACGAGCAGCGGTATATCGCCGCGATGCCACAGCGCACCCAGCGCCGCACAGCCCGCCACCACGATCGGCGCGATCGCCACGGGCAGCCACGCCGCGCGGACCGCCCGCCGACACAGATCGGCGATCCCGAGCGCGATCAGCAGCACCGCGACGGCGCTCATGGCAGACTCCGAAGATATTGGGAGGCACGGACAATCAGGTCCAGACCGTCACGGGCGGCCCGTTGGGACACCGCGGAAGGGCTGATGCCCTCGGCCGCGGCGAGTTCCTTCTTGGTCCGGCCCGCCATCAAGCCCCTCACAATCCGTAACGATCTTTCATCGAGCGATCCAAGCAGATGGTCCCGACAAATCAGGGCGGCGTTGACGGCGGCGACGTCGGTGCGCGCGTCCTCGTCCGCCCGGAATGTGGTGCGCACCAGCGTGAAGCCGGGCTGCCGCTGGGACTCCGCCGTCTGCTGGATGGCCTCCCGGGCGGTCCACCAGCCCGGGCCGTCCTGGATCCGGGCGTCGGCGTCGAGGATGGCGACGGTGCCCCAGCCGATGCCGAACCGGACGTCCGTCTCGGGGGCAAGCAGCAGGCGCACCGTCAGTGCGGCGTCGATGGCGGCGCCCAGGGTGGGGTAGCTGCCCTGGAATTCATCTCCGACGGTGAAGGCGGGCGGGTCGAGGGCTCCGTCGGCCACCTCCCGCAGCGCGGTGGCGACCCGCCGATGCAGTGCCGGCCGGTCGCGCGCGCGCCGGGACCCGACGACGTCGCCGATCATCGTCGCGCGCAGTGAAGGTCTGGCCTTCACCATTGGCATATGAAGATTATAGCTTCATCTGTGCCGAATTTAGAAGATGACTTAATCAAGCCCCGGGGCTTCAGTTCGTTGCTTGGTCCGTGAGCTTGAGGTATCCGTCGATGCCGACCCGCTCGAAAGTGCGCCGACGCGAGGCCGACAGCATGGGCAGCGCCGTCGCCGCGTCGATGATCTCGGGCTGCCCCACTTCATAGTCGTGGCCTTGGGACGCGATCGTCGCCCGCCCCGCCGCACGGACGTTCTGCAACCAATCCACGTCGGTGCCGTAGGGCAGCGGTATGACGAAGCCGTCGGCGATGCGCTCGGCCACGACCGGCGTGGTGTACTGCTTGCCGGAGCGCCGCCCGGTGTGTTTGATCGCGGCCGCGTACCAGTGCTTGTGGCCGGCCAGTTGCACCATCAGCGGGTTGAGCAGGTATTTGTTCGAGGCGCGAACGGCGTTCAAGAGCGGAGTGGGCCAGGATCCCGGTGCCAGCGTCATCATGCATCCAGGATGACGCCGCGCCCCGCGTCGCGGCCAGGGTCCTTAGTCCACCGCTGACGGTTCTTCGACCAACGCCGTCGCGGCCTTCAAGTGGGCGATCGCGTCGCGGACGATCGATTCGATCAGCTCGGCGCACGACGGCAGGTCGTCCAGGATGCCGGCCACCTGACCGGACGCCAGCACGCCGGCGTCGGTGTTGCCCTCGACCAGCCCCGCCTTGAGCAGCATCGGGGTGTTCGCCGCCATCACCACCTGCGACCAGGTCAGCTCCTTGCCGTGACGCATCGCCAGGCCGTCGCGGATCAGCGAGGCCCACGTCATCTGCGACATGTTCTTGAACTTCGCCGCGTTGCGCACCGCGGCCGCCAAACCCCTTACCGGCGAGCCGCTTTCCAGCTTCTCGACCAGCCCGGTCCGCAGCACCCGGTGCGGCATGCCGTCGACTCGCGTGGTGACGACCGTGCCGTCCAGCGCGGCCTCGAGGTAACGCCGTTTGACCGCATCGGGCACCGTGGAATCCGAGGTGAGCAGGAACCTGGTGCCCATCGCCACACCGGCGGCGCCGTAGGACAACGCCGCCGCGAGGCCGCGCCCGTCGAAGAATCCGCCCGCCGCGATCACTGGGATCCCGCTGCCCTGCACGGCGTCCAATACCGACGGCAACAGCAGCGTCGTCGCGACGGGCCCGGTGTGCCCGCCGCCCTCGCCGCCCTGCACGATCATCGCGTCGGCGCCCCACCCCGCGACCTTGCGCGCGTGTTTGGCCGCACCGATCGACGGAATGACCACCGCCCCAGCGTCTTTGAGCCGGGCGATCAGCTCCTGCTTGGGCGCCAATGCGAACGACGCCACCTTGACGCCCTCGCGGATCATCAACTCGACGCGGTCACCCGCGTCGGCGGCGTCGGCGCGGATGTTTACGCCGAACGGCTTGTCGGTCGCCGCCTTGACCTTGGCGATGGCGGTCGCCAACTCGTCCAGGGTCATGGTCGCCGAGGCGAGGATGCCCAGCCCGCCCGCGTTGGCCGTGGCGGAAACCAGCCGCGCACCGGCCACCCAGCCCATGCCCGTTTGCACCACCGGATGCTCGACCCCGACCAGCTCGGTGAGCGGCGTGCGCAGCCTCATCAGCGGATCTCTCTGTCGCGCAGCGCTTTCGGATCGATGACGTCACGGATCAGGCGCAGCTCGTCGTCGGTCGGAAGTCGGGTCTCCTCCGCCTCGTCGAGACCGTCTACCTCGAACGACGTGTTCTCCCGGACCTCGTCGGGCGACACACCGGGGTGCAGGGACACCGCCCGCATCGTCCTGCCGGGCCCGTTGAAGTCGAACACCCCGAGGTTGGAAACCACGCGGTACGGGTTGGCGAATCGGAACGCCGGGTTGTCCGGATCGATCTTGTCCCAGCCGATGCCGCACACCACGTCGACCGCCTCGCAGAACACCCGCTTGGAATGGTTGCCCACCCAGTAGCTGGTCGAGTGGTTGATCGCATTGCCGGGCGCGCCGCGCAGGCCGAACATCTGCCGGGTGGGGTGCTGCAGCGGGCCGAACGCCGAGATGTTCTGGTTGCCAAAGCGATCCACCTGATTGGCGCCCATCACCACGTGCCGGCGCCCCCAGGCCAGCGTCTCGAACACGCGGCCGAACGGCATCCAGCCTTCGATCGCGCCGGTCTTGCCCAGCGCCGGGGTGTCCGCCAGCAGCTGCGCCTCGCCGTCGGTCAGCAGGATGTCCGGCGAGAACGTCAGCCGGGCCAGCCGTGCACCGACGGACGCCATGTTCGTCATCGGGCTGATCATGATTTCGCCCGCGTCCCTGAACAACTCGGCGCAGGCGACCGCGCAGACCTCCGCTCGGGTGCTCACTTCGCGGCCTCCTCTGCAAATGCGCGAACCGCCGCCTGGTAGTCGTCCTCGCCGCCCGAGAGGTAGGTCTGGACGAAAGCCTGCCAGCCCTCGTCGGTGGAGGCCGCCTCGGCGTAGTGGCGCTGAAACTTCTCGTCGCGGCCGTAATCCGGTGCTGCGGTGGTGAAGTGGGCCCCGCCGGGCGCCTCCACGACCGCGTCGACCATCATGCGGTTCACCAGCAGCGCCTGGGGCGGGACCGCCTTGACCAGTTCCTCGGTCGACACGACGCGCTCCACCGACAGGTAGCGCTTGTCGGCCGCCATCAGGAAGAGGTCGTCAAAGTAGGGGTCGATGCCGCTGTAGGCCGCATTGCCTTGGCTGTCACCGAGATTGAGGTGCACGAAGGCGGCGTCCAGGCGCAGGGCGGGCATCGCGAGCAGCGTCTCGTGCCCGCCGCCGGGCGCCGGGTAGGGGCTGGTGACCGTCCGCAGCTCGCCCTCCCAGAAGTCGGGAACCGAACTGCCCAGCCCCGCGCGAATCGGCAGGAACGGCAGGCGCTGCGCCGCCGCCTGCAACCCGCAGCGCAGCATGCCCTCGTCCATCTCGCGCGCTTCGATGGCGCCGCTGGTGCGGGCCTTGGCGAACCACGGGTCGTAAAACGGCGCGGAGTCCAGCGACACGAAGCCGTAGTAGACGCGCTTGACCTTGCCCGCCGAGCACAGCAGCCCGAGGTCGGGTCCGCCGTAGGTGACTATCGTCAGGTCCGTGACGTCGGTGCGCAGCATCGCCCGCACGAAGGCCATGGGCTTGCGCCGGGAGCCCCAGCCGCCGATGCCGATCGTCATGCCGCTGCGCAGTTGTGCAACGGCGTCGTCGAGGGTGGTCCGCTTGTCGCTCACGACTTTTCACCCTTCGTCGTGCCGGCGAACGCGTCGCGGTGCTCGTCGGCCACCCCGGCGAGGTTGAGCTCGAACGTAAACCCTTGTTCCATGCGATAACTCGAGTTGACTCGCTGCACGTCGATGAGGTTGAGCGCCTCCTTGGCCGCGCGGATGACGCGGGTGTCCTTGGCGGCGATGTCGCGGGCGACCCGTAAAGCGGCCTCGTCCAACTGATCCCGGGGCACCACCTCATGCACCGAACCGAAGTGATGCAGGGTGGCGGCGTCGACGGTGGCGGCGGTGAAGAACAGCCGCCGCATCAGGTGCTGCGGCACCAGCCGCGACAGGTGCGTCGCCGCACCGAGCGCGCCGCGTTCGACCTCCGGCAGCCCGAACGTGGCGTCGTCGGAGGCCACGATGACGTCGGAGTTGCCCACCAGGCCGATGCCGCCGCCGACGCAGAATCCGTTCACGGCCGCGATCACCGGCACGGCGCATTCGTAGACCGCACGGAAGGCGGCGAAGCAGCCGCGGTTGGCGTCGATCAGCGCGGTGAATCCCTCGGTGCGCTGCATCTCCTTGATGTCCACACCCGCGTTGAAGCCCCGGCCTTCGGCCCGAAGGATCACCGCGTGGGTCTGGGGATTGGCGCCGGCGGCCGTGACCGCGTCGGCCAGTTCGAACCAGCCGCGCGACGGGATGGCGTTGACGGGCGGGTAGTCGACGGTGACCGCGACGATGCCCGGTTCGGTGGTGGTGGTTGTGATGGGCAAGGTGCCACTTCCTCGTGGGGTAACTACCTAAGCAAGCACTTGCTTGGTACGCTAGCACAGTGACTCCCGCCGAAGCAGGCTCGCCCCTTTCGGAAGGCATCAACCTGGGGCTGGCCGGGCGGGTGGTGCTGGTTACGGGCGGCGTGCGCGGCGTCGGAGCGGGCATCAGCTCGGTTTTCGCCAAGCAGGGCGCCACCGTGATCACCTGTGCGCGCCGGCCCGTCGAGGGCTCGCCGTACGAGTTTCACCCGTGCGATGTGCGCGACGAGGAGGCCGTCAAGGCGTTGATCGACTCGATCGTCGACCAGCACGGCCGGTTGGACGTCGTCGTCAACAACGCCGGTGGATCGCCCTACGTGCTGACCGCGGAATCCAGCGCGAAGTTCAACCGGAAGATCATCGAGCTCAACCTCATTGGTGCGCTGCTGGTTTCGCAGTGCGCGAACGACAAGATGCAGGACCAGCCGGGGGGCGGGTCGATCGTCAACATCTGCAGCCTGTCGGGCCGGCGGCCGTCACCGGGCACCGGCGCGTACGGCGCGGCCAAGGCCGGCCTGGAAAGCCTTACGCAGACGCTGGCGGTGGAATGGGGCCCCAGGGTGCGGGTGAACGCCTGCGTGGTCGGGATGGTCGAGACCGAACAGGCCGACCTGTTCTACGGCGACGCCGAGTCGATCGCCGCGATCTCGAAGAACGTGCCACTGGGCCGGCTGGCCAAGCCGGAGGATGTCGGTTGGGCCGCAGCGTTTTTGGCCTCGGACGCGGCGTGCTATATCAGCGGCGCCTCGCTGGAGGTGCACGGCGGCGGGGAGCCGCCGCACTACCTGGCCACCACGAACGCGAACGCGATCAAGTAGAGGAGAAGAACGGATATGGGGCTAGTTGACGGCCGGGTCGTCATCGTCACAGGAGCGGGCGGCGGTATCGGTCGCGCGCATGCGCTCGCCTTTGCGGCCGAAGGCGCACGCGTGGTGGTCAACGACATCGGCGTGGGCCTGGACGGCTCGCCCGCGGGCGGCGGCAGCGCCGCCCAGGGCGTGGTGGACGAGATCACCGCGGCCGGCGGCGAGGCCGTCGCTGACGGATCCAACATCGCCGACTGGAACCAAGCCGCCGGGCTCATTCAAAGAGCCGTCGAAACCTTCGGTGGCCTAGACGTTTTGGTGAACAACGCCGGCATCGTCCGCGACCGGATGATGGCCAACACCAGCGAGGAGGAGTTCGACGCCGTCATCGCCGTGCACCTGAAGGGGCACTTCGCCACCATGCGGCATGCGGCCTCGTATTGGCGCGGGCTCTCCAAAGAGGGCAAAACCGTCGACGCACGCATCATCAACACCAGCTCCGGTGCGGGCCTGCAGGGCAGCGTCGGGCAGGGTAACTACAGCGCCGCCAAGGCGGGCATCGCGGCGATGACGCTCGTCGGCGCCGCCGAGATGGGCCGGTACGGCGTGACGGTCAACGCCATTGCGCCGTCGGCCCGCACCCGCATGACCGAGACCGTCTTCGCCGAGATGATGGCCACGCAGGACCAGGATTTCGACGCGATGGCGCCGGAGAACATCTCCCCGTTGGTCGTCTGGCTGGGCAGCGCCGAATCCCGCGACGTCACCGGCAAGGTGTTCGAGGTCGAGGGAGGCAAGATCCGGGTCGCCGAGGGCTGGGCGCACGGCCCGCAGATCGACAAGGGCGCCCGGTGGGATCCGGCCGAGCTCGGACCCGTCGTCGCCGACCTGCTCGCCAAGGCTCGTCCGCCGGTCCCGGTCTACGGGGCGTAGCGCGGCTCGCCCGCGCCGAACGTGCACTCAGCGCGACATTCTCGGCAGATCTTCGCAGTGGTTACACGCTCGGCGACGGCTCGCAGATGACGATCGGGATGGTCCGGTCGGTCCAGGACTGGTAGTCGTCGTAGGACGGGTACATGTCCACCAATTGCGGCCAGTAGTGGGCGCGTTCCTCGTCGGTGGCGTCGCGCGCGGTGAGGTCGAGCACCTCTTTTTTGATTTGCACCTGCACCTTGGGGTTGGCCTTGAGGTTCAGGTACCACATCGGGTTCTTGGCGGCGCCACCCTTGGACGCCGCGACGATCACCCGGTCGCCGTCGCGCAGGAAGTACAGCGGGCTGACCCGGGGCTCGCCGGTCTTGCGGCCGGTGGTGGTCAGCAGGGCGACGGGGATCTTCTGGAAGGTGCCGCCGAGGCCCTCGCCGCCGTTGCGGCGGTACATGAACGTGTTGAGGCGCGACATCCACTTGATGATGAAGTCGGCATATGGCGAGTCGTGAAACCGCGGGGGTGATTTCGGCATGACTGTAGATCCTACGGGCGGGCTAGCGCTGAATGAATGGACGCAGACTGGCCTTGATGTGATGGATCAGTCCGTCCTCTTCCGGTATCACGAAGGTCTCGTCGACCCGCGACGCTACTCGACGGCCGCCGAATGCGACCTTGGTCAGCACGTCGTACACCGCTCGCACCTCGTCGCCGGATACGGTGTACTGCGGCCGCGTCGTGGCCGAGATGATGCGGTATTGCGGTCCGCGATTCAGGCTGCGCCGCAAGTGATTTCCGGAGAACCCGGATTTGAGGCCCACCTCGATCCGGACGCAGTCCGGCGCGAACGGGACGGCGTCGGCGTCGTGGGTGACCAGCGCGTCGATGTATGCCTGGGCCGCCGCGATGCGGTCGGCCTCGGAGACGCCCACTAGATGCGTTCGATGATGGTGCCGGTGGAAAGGGCGCCGCCCGCACACATGGTGATCAGCGCGGTCGTCTGGTCGGTGCGCTCGAGCTCGTGCAGCGCGGTGGTGATCAGCCGGCTGCCGGTGCTGCCCACCGGGTGCCCGAGTGCGATGGCGCCGCCGTTCACGTTCACCCGGTCCATGTCGGGCTCGTGGACTCGCGCCCAGGACAGCACCACCGAGGCGAAGGCCTCGTTGATCTCGGTCAGGTCGATGTCGCCGATCTTCATGCCGGCCTTCTCCAGCACCTTCGCCGTCGACTGCACCGGGCCGTCCAGGTGGTAGTAGGGCTCGGCGCCGACGAGCGCCTGGCTGACGATCCGGGCCCGGGGCCGCAGCCCGAGCGCCTTGGCCTTGTCCTCGTCCATCCACAACACCGCGGCGGCGCCGTCGGAAATCTGCGACGACGTCCCCGCCGTGTGGATTCCGCCCTCAAGGACTGGCTTGAGTTGGCCCAGGCCCTCGATCGTCGTCTCACGCAGGCCCTGGTCGCGAGAGACCATGTGGCGCTCGCTGGTGGGCTGCTTCTGCTCGTCGAGCACCGGCGCCTCGATCGGCGAGATCTCCCGGTCGAAACGGCCCTCGTCCCACGCCCGCTTGGCACGCAGCTGCGACTGGAATCCCCAGGCGTCGATGTCGTCGCGGGTTATGCCGCGGCGCTTGGCGATTCGCTCGGCGGCGGTGAACTGGTCTGGCAGGTCGATGTCCCACGACGCGGGCCGCAGGATGCTGCGGTCGGGGCCGGCATTGGCGCCGAGTCCGACGCGGCTCATGGCCTCGATCCCGCACGCGATGCCGACGTCGATGGCACCCGCCGCGATCAGACCCGCGACCAGGCCGTTGGCCTGCTGGCTGCTGCCGCACTGGCAGTCCACGGTGGTGGCGCCGACGTGCTCCGGCAGTCCGGCGACCAGCCAGCTCACGCGGGTGATGTTGTTGGACTGCTCGCCGTATTGGGTGACGCAGCCGCCGACGACCTGTTCCACGTCGCCGGCGTCGATACCGGCCTTTTCGACCAGTGCCTTTTGCACCGCGCCCAGCAGCTCGGTGGCGTGCAGACCTGAGAGCCAGCCGTTGCGCTTGCCGATCGGGCTGCGGGTGGCTTCGACAATTACCGGGTTACCCATGCCGTCAGGCTAGAACACGTTTCATTACTATGACAAGCGACGATGCGTCGGCGCCTTTTTTCTACGGTGGAGGCATGTTTTACTGGCAACAGAGCTCCACTAGGAGAGCTAGTGTCCTGGGACCGCCAGTCACTGGGGAAGTCGCAGAGCCAGTCGCAGGACCAGCATAGGGACCAGCAGTAAGGAGAAGTAGCGTGCCCAGCCCCAACCTTCCGCCCGGGTTCGATTTCACCGACCCGGACATCTACGCGGAGCGGATTCCCGTCGAAGAGTTTGCGGAGGTGCGCTCGACCGCACCGATCTGGTGGAACGAGCAGGCCCCGGGCCACGGCGGCGGGTTCAACGACGGCGGTTTTTGGGCGATCACCAAGCTCAACGACGTCAAGGAAATCTCGCGGCGCAGCGACGTCTTCTCCAGCTACGAGAACTGCGTCATCCCGCGGTTCAACGACGACATCGCGCGCGAGGACATCGAGCTGCAGCGGTTCGTCATGCTCAACATGGACGCGCCGCACCACACCCGGCTGCGCAAGATCATCTCGCGCGGCTTCACCCCGCGGGCGGTCGGGCGGCTGGAGGACGAGCTCCGGGAGCGCGCCCAGAAGATCGCCCGGGACGCGGCGGCCGCCGGTTCCGGGGACTTCGTCGAGCAGGTGTCCTGCGAGCTCCCGCTGCAGGCGATCGCCGGCCTGCTCGGGGTGCCGCAGGAGGACCGCGAAAAGCTGTTCCGCTGGTCCAACGAGATGACCGGAAATGACGATCCCGAGTATGCCGACATCGACCCCAAGACGTCGTCGTTCGAGGTGCTCAACTACGCGATGCAGATGGCCGCCCTCAAGGCGGAGAAGCCCGGCGACGACATCGTCACCACGCTGATCAACGCCGACATCGACGGGGAAAAGCTTTCCGACGACGAGTTCGGCTTCTTCGTGATGATGCTCGCGGTGGCCGGCAACGAGACCACGCGGAACTCGATCACGCAGGGGATGATGGCGTTCGCCGACTTCCCCGACCAGTGGGAGCTGTTCAAGAAGGAGCGCCCGCAGACCGCCGCCGACGAGATCGTGCGGTGGGCCACCCCGGTCACCTGTTTCCAGCGGACCGCATTGGAGGACTACGAACTCTCCGGCGTGCAGATCAAGAAGGGCCAACGGGTGGTGCTGTTCTACCGGTCGGCCAACTTCGACGAAGAGATCTTCGACGACCCCTACACCTTCAACATCCTGCGGGATCCCAACCCGCACGTCGGTTTCGGCGGCACCGGTGCGCACTACTGCATCGGCGCGAACCTGGCCAAGCTGACGATCAACCTGATCTTCAACGCCGTGGCCGATCACATGCCCGACTTGAAGCCGATCTCCGAGCCGGAGCGGCTGCGCTCGGGCTGGCTCAACGGCATCAAGCGCTGGCAGGTGGACTACACCGGTAAATGCCCGGTGGCGCACTGACAATGGACTTCGATCTCACCGCCGAGCAGCAGGCCGTCGCCGACGTCGCGACGTCGGTGCTGGAACGGGATCTTTCGTGGGAGGCGCTGGTCAGCGGGGGCGTGACGGCGCTCCCGGTGCCCGAACGCCTCGGGGGCGACGGCGTGGGTCTGCCCGAGGTCGCCACGGTGCTGACCGAAGTGGGCCGCCACGGCGCCATCACGCCGGCGCTGGCCACGCTGGGCTTCGGCGTGCTGCCGCTGCTCGAGCTGGCATCCGACGAGCAGCAGGACCGCTACCTGGCCGGGGTCGCAAAGGGTTCGGTGCTGACCGCGGCGCTCAACGAGCCCGGCGCGGCGCTGCCCGACCGGCCCGGCGTCACGTTCGCGGACGGGCGGTTGTCCGGCACCAAGATCGGCGTGGCCTATGCTGAGCAAGCGGATTGGATGATCGTGACCACCGACAGCGCGGTGGTGGTCGTGTCGCCCAAGGCGGAGGGCGTGCGGCTGGTGGGCACGCCGACGTCGAACGGTTCGGACGAGTACACGGTCACGTTTGACGGTGTGGCGGTTGGCGATTCGGACGTGTTGGCCGGTGCCGATAGTAACGGGCCGCGCCGGGTCAACCAGCTGGTGCTGGCCGCGGTGGGCGCGTTCGCCGACGGGTTGGTGGCAGGGGCACTGCGCCTGACCGCCGACTACGTCGCCAACCGCAAGCAGTTCGGCAAGCCGCTGTCGACGTTCCAGACCGTGGCGGCGCAGCTCGCGGAGGTCTACATCGCCTCGCGCACAATCGATTTGGCGTCGAAGTCGGTGGTGTGGCGGCTGTCCGAAGGGCGTGACTCCGATAGCGACCTGGACGTCCTGGGTTACTGGATAACGTCGCAGGCGCCGCCGGTGATGCAGATCTGCCATCACTTGCACGGCGGCATGGGCATGGACATCACGTATCCCATGCACCGGTACTACTCCACGATCAAAGACCTGACCCGCCTGCTGGGCGGGCCGTCTCTTCGCCTTGACCTGGTGGGAGCGCAATGTTCATAGACCTGACCCCCGAGCAGCGACAGCTGCAAGCCGAACTGCGGGAATACTTTTCAAACCTGATCTCGTCCGACGAGATGAAGGCGATGGAGCAGGACCGGCACAACGAGGCCTATCGCGCGGTGATCCGGCGAATGGGCAAGGACCGAAAGCTGGGGGTGGGGTGGCCAAAGGAGTTCGGCGGCTTGGGCTTCGGTCCGATCGAGCAGTCGATCTTCGTCAACGAGGCGCACCGGGCCGACGTGCCGTTGCCGGCGGTGACGTTGCAGACCGTGGGTCCGGTTCTGCAGCAGTTCGGCAGCGAGGCGCAGAAGAAGAAGTTCCTGCCGGCGATCCTGGCCGGTGAGGTCCATTTCGCGATCGGCTACACCGAGCCCGAGGCCGGCACCGACCTGGCGTCCCTGCGGACCACCGCGGTGCGCCAGGGCGACGAGTACATCGTCAACGGCCAGAAGATCTTCACCACCGGAGCCCACGACGCCGACTACATCTGGCTGGCCTGCCGCACCGACCCGGAAGCCGTGAAGCACAAGGGCATCTCGATCCTGATCGTCGACACGAAGGATCCCGGATACTCCTGGACGCCGATCATCCTGTCCGACGGCGCCCACCACACCAACGCGACGTATTACAACGACGTCCGGGTGCCGGCCGACATGCTGGTCGGCGAGGAGAACGGCGGATGGCGGCTGATCACCACGCAGCTCAACAACGAGCGGGTGATGCTGGGCCCCGCGGGCCGCACCGCCGGCATCTACGATCGGCTGCACGCCTGGGCGTCCAAGCCGGGCGGTAACGGTGTCACGCCGATCGACCACGAGGACGTCAAGCGGGCGCTCGGGGAGATCTACGCGATGTGGCGGATCAACGAGCTGCTGAACTGGCAGGTCGCCGCCGCGGGCGAGGACATCAACGTGGCCGACGCCGCGTCGACGAAAGTCTTTGGCACCGAGCGCATCCAGTACATCGGCCGGCTCGCCGAGGAGGTCGTCGGCAAGTACGGGAACCCGGCGGAACCGGACACGGCCGAGCTGCTGCGTTGGCTGGACTCGCAAACCAAGCGCAACCTGGTAATCACCTTCGGTGGAGGCGTTAACGAAGTGATGCGTGAAATGATCGCGGCCGCCGGCCTCAAGGTGCCGCGGGTGCCCAGATGACGGACGCGGACACCATCAAGAAGGCCGTCGCCGAAATCACGTCCACCGTCGTAGCCGCGCCCCGCACGGGCCGGGATCCGGTGAACCAACCCATCATCAACAACTGGGTCGAGGCCATCGGCGACCGCAACCCGATCTACACCGACGAGGCCGCGGCGCGCGCCGCCGGCCATCCCGGACTAGTGGCGCCGCCGGCGATGATCCAGGTGTGGACGATGTTCGGCCTGGGCGGTGAACGTCCGGCCGACGATCCCATGGGCCCCATCATGGAATTGTTCGACGACGCAGGCTATGTCGGTGTCGTCGCCACCAACTGCGAGCAGACCTACCATCGGTATCTGCGGCCGGGCGAGCACGTGACCGTCCACTCCGAAATGCGCGACGTGGTCGGCCCCAAGCAGACGGCGCTCGGCGAGGGCTGGTTCATCAACCAGCACATCACCTGGCGCGTCGGCGACGAGGACGTCGCCGAGATGGCCTGGCGGATACTCAAATTCAAGCCTCGCGAGGCTGCCGCGACCCCGTCTTCGGTGCCGGAGGATCTGGACGCCGACGCCATGATGCGCCCCGCGGTGTCGCGCGACACCGCGTTCTTCTGGGAAGGCGTGGCGGCTCACGAGTTGCGGATTCAGCGGCGTCCCGACGGAAGCCTGCAGCACCCGCCGGTGCCGGCGGTATGGCAGGACAAAGATCAGCCGATCGACTACGTGGTGGCCGGTGGTACGGGCACGGTGTACAGCTTCGTGGTGCACCACGCGCCGAAGGTGCCCGGGCGCACGCTGCCGTTCGTCATCGCGCTGGTGGAACTCGAAGAGGGTGTCCGCATGCTCGGCGAGCTGCGGGGGGTGGATGCCGCCGCGGTGAAGATCGGAATGCCCGTCCGGGCAACCTATATCGACTTTCCCGCCGGCGAGTCCGGCCCCGAGTGGACCCTGTACGCATGGGAGCCCCAAGCATGAGCGCACCCGCCATCGAAGTGGGTACGAAGCTGCCCGAGCTCAAGATCGAAGGCACCCCCACGTTCATCATCTCGACGGCCATCGCCACCCGCGACTTCCAGGACGTGCACCACGACCGGGATCTGGCGCAGGCCAAGGGATCCAAGGACATCTTCGTCAACATCCTCACCGACACCGGGCTAGTGCAGCGCTTCCTGACCGACTGGGCGGGCCCGACGGCGTTGATCAAATCGATCGGGCTGCGGCTGGGCGTGCCGTGGTACGCCTATGACACGATCACCTTCTCCGGTGAGGTGACGGCGGTGGAGGACGGCCTGATCACGGTGAAAGTGGTGGGCCGCAACAGCCTTGGCGACCATGTCATCGCTACCGCGACGCTCACGATTGGGGACGCCTAATGCTGTCGGGTAAGGCCGCCATCGTCGGCATTGGCGCTACCGACTTCTCGAAGAATTCCGGCCGAAGCGAGTTGCGGCTTGCGGCCGAGGCGGTCCTGGATGCGCTGGACGACGCCGGTTTGAGCCCGTCCGACGTCGACGGGCTCACGACGTTCACGATGGACAGCAACAACGAGACCGCCGTAGCGCGGGCGACCGGCATCGGTGACCTGAGGTTCTTCGCCCAGACGGGCTACGGCGGGGGTGCCGCGTGCGGGACCGTCGCGCATGCCGCGGCGGCCGTCGCGACCGGACTGGCGGACGTCGTGGTGGCCTACCGGGCGTTCAACGAACGTTCCGGCCAGCGCTTCGGGCAGGTGCAGACCCGGCTGGTGGGAAATGCCGGCGTACAGGCCGATTCGACCGCGGCGGACAATTCGTTCTCTTACCCACATGGGCTGTCGACGCCGGCCGCGCAGGTCGCGATGATTGCGCAGCGATACATGCACTGGTCGGGCGCGACGAGCCGCGACTTCGGTGCGGTGTCGGTGGCGGACCGCAAGCACGCCGCCAAGAACCCCAAGGCATACTTCTACGAGAAGCCGATAACCATTGAGGACCACCAGAATTCGCGGTGGATCGCCGAGCCGCTGCGGCTGCTGGACTGCTGCCAGGAAACCGACGGTGCGGTTGCCCTGGTCGTTACGTCGGTGGAGCGCGCGCGTGACCTCAAGCAGCGGCCGGCCGTCATCGAGGCGGCGGCCCAGGGAGCCAGTCCCGACCAGTACACGATGGTCAGCTACTACCGCTCCGAACTCGGTCTGCCCGAGATGGGCGTGGTGGGCCGGCAGCTCTGGCAGCAATCCGGTCTCAAGCCGACCGACATCCAGACCGCCATCCTGTACGACCACTTCACTCCGTTCACGCTGATTCAGTTGGAGGAGTTGGGATTCTGCGGTCGCGGCGAGGCGAAGGACTTCATCGCCGACGGCGCCATCGAGTTGGGCGGCCGGCTGCCGATCAACACCCACGGCGGTCAACTCGGCGAGGCCTACATCCACGGCATGAACGGCATCGCGGAGGGTGTGCGGCAATTGCGTGGGACATCGGTCAACCCGGTACCCGACGTCGAGCACGTCCTCGTCACGGCGGGTACGGGCGTACCGACGTCGGGCCTGATCCTGGGCTAGCTTTTCCGCCGAGTGTGCGGCCAGCCGCCGCCGAGCGTCGCGCTACCGCGGCTGTCGGCGTCGAGGGCCACGCTAGCGTGACGCTCGGCGGGCCAATGCGGCTCGAACCCTGCGTACGACGTCTGGAGGTCGGTCGCCCGCGACAACCCGCACAACAATCCACCCGCGTCGTTCGAGCATTTCTAGCCGCCGGATATCCCAGGTGTACGCCGCCGATCATTGCGATGTTGCTCGCCGTCGTACTCAACCGCGACTTTGATGTCCTCCCAACCCATGTCGAGGTAGGCGAGGACGTTGCCAAAGTCATCTCGGACTGCGATCTGGGTTCGCGGCCTGGGCAGGCCGGCCCGTATTAAGACCAGACGAAGCCACGTTTCCTTGGGCGACTGGGCTCCGGGATCTGCAAGACCGATCGCGGTCCTTGCCATATGGACCCCTCGCCGGCCATGGTAGCGGTCCATCAACATCTCGACCTCGGCCGTCTTCAGGTCGGTGGCCCTGAGGAGGTCGTCGATCGCCGCGACCGACTCGGTGACCGAGTACCAACAGCCCAAATCAAGTGCCGTCCGGGCCGGCGTTGTCACCGGGATGCCGTCAATGAGCGCGACCTCGTCGTCATCGATGCGGTCACCTCGGACAATCAGGTTTGGCATCGGACTCCTGTTGCCGTGGAGAATCTCAAGTGGTGCGTTGACGTCCACCCATTCGGCGCCGTGGAGCGCGGATGCCGAGAGTCCGGCAACGATGCCGCGGCGTCGCGACCAGAGCCATCCCGCGCGGGCGCGAACCAGTGGAGTCAGCTCGGTACCGGGAGTGACATA
Source organism: Mycobacterium sp. E2327 (assembly GCF_001672675.1). NCBI lineage: Bacteria > Bacillati > Actinomycetota > Actinomycetes > Mycobacteriales > Mycobacteriaceae > Mycobacterium > Mycobacterium sp. E2327. Next base: position 47,939 of record NZ_LZKE01000116.1, on the reverse strand, counting down.
CACGTCGCGGAACAACTTCGTATAGCGCGTCCGCAGCGCGCTTTTCGCGACATTTCCGTGCGCGACTGCCTCGCTGCCGATAAACGGCTCCGCCATGACGGCAGCGTTCCAGGTGTCGCGACGAACGTCACTTCAGCCCGTGTCCGCCATCCACAGAACGTGCGACAACCGGGAAGACGGTCTCCATTCCGCGCCGGCCCTTGATTTCCACCTGCTCGGAGTCACCCCAAACGTATTGCGCCTCGGCGGCGGCGTGAACGCTGGTGCTGACCATCACGGCCGGACGCCCGGCCCGCCCGGCAATGCCGGCCAGCCGGAACGCCACGTTGGTCGCGTCGCCGATCACGGCCGTCACCGTTCTCGTCATTGCGGCGATCGCGGCCCGGCCCTGCACCACCCCCCAGCCCATCCGGATCGGCGAACCGTCCGGGCTACGCAGCGGGAGCGTGGGCCCGAGCTCCTCGACCCTCCGGTTCGCGGCGAGCGCGAAGTCGATCGCGAGCTCGTTGGCCTTCGGAATCGTCCGCAACTCCCAGACGGCATACAGTGCATCGCCGGCGTAATGGTTGAGTGTGCCGCGGTGGGCACGAAGCACCTGGTTTAGGTCGTGCCACAGATAGTTCAGGCTCTGGGCGATCACCCGGTTGTCGGTGACCTCCGAGATCGTCGAGTAGTTGGTGATATCGCCGACCACCATGACCATGGTCTCCTCGGCGATCCGGGTCAGGGTCGGGCTGGTGTTGGTCAACCCCGCGGTTTTGAACCGGTCCGACCGGAAGATCAGCACCACGTCGCCTATCGAGATCTGATCGTCGGGCTTGATGGGGACCTGCACGGCGCGTTCCAGCGGCATGCCGTTGAGCAACGTTCCGTTGGTGCTGGTGTCGATGAGGTATGCCCGGTCGGTTAGGACGTCCAAACGGATTTCGAGGTGGTTGCGGGAGATGTTCGGGTCCGGGATAACCAGTCGGCGCGCTTCGTCGATACCCGCGCACTGACGGCCGACGAATAGTTGATCGAAGATCGGCACGATCTTCTCGCCGCCGTTCAAGTGCATGACGAGATTGGCCTGCGGCTTGTCGAACCAGTCGGAGCGCATGGCCTAGCGACCTCGCCGCACTCGAACGGCCGGGTGTGCGGGCGAGACCCGTCGTTGTCTGCCCCGCCCGCCCTGACCACCCTGTGCACACACTAAGCGTCTGCCATCTGAAGATGCTGAGCTGTTAGCTGCAGGGGTAATCGTATCCGACGCTCAGCGCACGAGAGCCGGTTGCGCTTCGAGAGCCGCCCGGGCCGCTTTCCGCCCGGCGTCGAGGGCGGCGTCGATGTTTGCGAAGTCCAATGGACCGATCGCCGAGACGTCCGGCTCGATGATCGCCGTGACGCGGGGGAGCTCGCGCAGGTTCCACTTGGGGGCCGCGAGTTCGACGCTGCGAAGCAGTGTGTCTTGCAGCGGCGGCAGGGCCACGTCCGTTCCGGTCACGAGCCGCCGGACGAACGCGGGAGGCTGAAGCTTTGCCGGCAGCGGGCCAAAGCCCTTCGACGGCACCCACGTCGTGCGCAGATCGACGCATATCACTTCGCCGTCCGGGTCGGCACACATCACGTCGGCCGGCAGGATGTTCATCAGTCCGCCGTCGACGAGGAGCCGCTCGCGACGTTGCACCGGCGGCAGGAGGCCCGGTATCGAGATCGATGCGCGCACGGCGACCCATAGCAGCCCGCGCCGATGGATGATCTGGTCGCCCGTGATGATGTCGGTGGAGACGGAGAAGAACTCCCTAGGCAGGTGCTCGATCAAAGTGCTGCCGCCGAAGAATCCCTCGATCAGGCGGTCGACACGGCGACCTCGCGTGAGGGCTATCGCGGGAATCGTGTAGTCGCTGACCGGCCTGGTCTCCGCAACGTATTTCCGTGCCGCCGCGGTGCAATCCCGCGCGTCCAGCCCCAGCGCGAAGGTGGCGGCGGCGAGGGCACCCGAACTGGTCCCGCCGAACCGGTCGATGACGACGCCCGCCCGGGTGAGCTCTTCGTAGACGCCGTAATGCGCGAGGCCCCGCGCGCCCCCACCTCCGAGCACGAGACCGAGGGAGCGCCCGGCGATTCTGCGGGCCAGCGCGCCGATGCCGTCGTCGTCGGCGGGGTGATGCGAGACCGGCTCCAGCAGATCCCACCACCTTGGGTCCGCCACGACGCCGCAAGTGACCAGGTGGACCGGCCCCTGCGTGATCGGCGGTTCGAGCGCTTCCGGTGGGCGGGCCTGATCGGCGAGGACCACGACTCGGTCGCTTTGCGCGGTGACATACCGTCGCCAGCTGTCGCCCGAGCCCCGGTCGGCCACCAGCAGGACCCAATCGTTGCTTCGCTCGGCGCGGTCGAGGGTCTCGCTGAACGCGTCGACGAGCTCGCCGTAATGATTGGCTGCGGCCGTTGTTTCGACGGGCGGAGCGACGACGGCGGCTTGTCCGTGCGATCTCAAGCGAGCCGCGATCGCGTCGACGATCGGCATCGCGACCGCATCCCCGGTCGACACCACGCCGACGACCCGACGACCGCGAGAGACGCTGGCGGCTCGTGACTCGCGCAGCATCACCGCCATCGCCCGGAACATCGCCGATTGCAGTTGCGGCGCCTTGGCGAGCACCTCGCTGAACGTGTCAGCGGCGATCCTCCAGACGACGCCGTCCCGAAGGGCTCGTACTCCGGCCGAGCGAGCGGCGCCGGTGATCACGCCCAGGTCTCCGATCGAGTCGCCGGACGCCATCTCACGAAGCACCTGTCCGTCGAGGCCGATGGCCGCGAATCGCCCCGAGGCGATTACGTAGATGGCGTCCGACGGGTCGCCCAAGTGAAACAGCCACTCGTTGGCGGCGACGTGCTGGCGACCTACGGTCTTCGTGAGCAGGGCGAGTTGTTCGTCGTCGATCTCGGCGAATAGCGGGATGCTCCGCAGTGCGGTTCGCTCGTCGGCCGCACGCGGTTCGGGCGACTGCCCTTCAGCGACCATGCAAGGACGAAAGCATATTGCGCCGGTTAGCGGTAGTCCGCACGACGTGAAGGCGCTACGCGGGGACCAGCTCGACGCCGCTCAGCACGACGGAGTTGTCGCGCGACGGCGCGACAACGGTGGCCACGTAACGGCCGTTCTCCTTCCAGATGCCCACCTTGAGGGTTTCCCCGGGGTAGGCCACGCCGGCGAACCGCGCGCCGTAGGCCGCCACCGCCCCGGCGTCGCCGTCGAGCAGCGCATCGGTGATCGCCTTGCAGGTCATGCCGTAGGTGCACAGGCCGTGCAGGATTGGCCTGGGAAACCCTGCGGCAGCGGCGAATTCGGGATCGGAGTGCAGCGGGTTGCGGTCGCCGCACAGCCGGTACAGCAACGCCTGCTGCGGCAGGATCGGCACGTCGACCTCCAGGTCGGGGGCCCGGTCCGGCGCGGCGTCGGAGGATGACGGCCCGCGCTCGCCGCCGAAGCCGCCCTCGCCGCGGGCGAAGATCGACCGCCGCTGCGTCCACAGCAGCGTGCCGTCCGGGGCGCTGACCGTCGTTTCGCTCCAGATCACCGCGGCCTTGCCCTTGTCCCAGATATCGGTGAACCGGGTGACGGCCTTGGCCGAGCCCGACGGCGGCAGCGGCCCGGGCACCTCGACCCGCTCGCTGGCGTGCAACACCTTGGCCAGCTCGATGTCGATGCCGGGGAACTGCACCGTCGGCGGCTTGGTCATGTGAAAGGTGGCGGCGACGTTGCCGAACGTCGGCAGCACCTGCGGGGTGTCGTCCACCAGATAGCGCAGCTCGCGCGGATCCATCGGGTCCGAGCCGGCGCCCAACCCCAGGTGATAGAGCTGGATATCGCTGCTGACCCAAGAGAATTCGATGGGATCCAGCTCGGCGTTCAGCGCGACGTCGACATCGATCGGCATCTCAGTTAGCCCCCGCGATGTGCAGCGCGGCGAGGTAGCCGAAGGTCATCGCCGGCCCGATGGTGCCGCCCGGGCCCGGATAGGTGTGACCCATCACCGGCGCGCTCACATTGCCTGCGGCGTAAAGGCCTTCGATGATGCTGCCGTCATCGCGCAGCGCCCGGCCGTGCACGTCGGTGCGGATGCCGCCCTTGGTGCCCAGGTCCCCGGGCACCATCTTGGCGGCGTAGAAGGGAGCGTGGCTGATCTCGCCGAGGTTGGCGTTCGGCTTGTTGGTGGGGTCGCCGTAGTAGCGGTCGTAGGCGCTCTCCCCGCGGTGGTAGTCCTCGTCGACGCCGGATCGCGCGAAACCGTTGAACCGCTCGATGGTGGCGGTGAAGTCGGACACCGGCAGACCGGCCTTCTCGGCCAGCTGCTCGAGGGTGTCGGCTTGGATGATCACACCCGAATCCAGCCACTTGCGCGGGATGCGTTGGCCCGGTTGTAGTCCCGCGAAGATGTAGCGGTCGCGGTACTGCTGGTCGAACACCAGCCATGCCGGGATGTTCTCGCCCGGTCCTGGACCCTGGCCGAACTCGCCGCCGTACATGTGATGGCAGGCCTCGACGTACGGCATCGATTCGTTCATGAATCGCTTGCCCGACATGTTGACGATGATCGAGCCGGGCGAGTTGCGCTCGGACAACGCGAACCACGGTGCGCCCACCAGCGGCACCGTCGGGCCCCACCAGGCGTCCTCCATCAGATCCAATGCGGCGCCGAGCTTTTCGCCCGCGAGAATGCCGTCGCCAGTGTTGGCCTTGGCCCCGACGGTCCATTCGGTGGTGATGGGGGCGCGTTGGTATTTCACCCGCATCTGTTCGTTGTGCTCGAACCCGCCGCTGGCCAAGATCACGCCGCGCCGGGCCCGGATCAGTTGTGGATCAACGGCATCCGCTGCGGTGGTATCGCGAACGTACACCCCGCGCACCACCCCGTCCTCGACGTAGAGGTCGGTGAGCGCAGTATTGAGCAGCACCGGAACACCGGCGCGCTGCAACCCGATGCGCAGCGGCCCGATCAGCGCCCGGCCCATGCCGACCAGGTTCTTGCCGGTCGCCTTGGCCCACATCGTGCGCGCGCCCACCTTCAAGCTGCGCGCCACGCCCCGCGGATGCCGCTTGAGCTGATTGAGCCGCACGTAGTCCTGTTGCATTACAACGACGTTGAGCGGCACCTTGCCGTACGCGGGCTCCAGCCCCGCCTCGTCGGCGCCGAGCTTGCGGGCGTTGAACGGCTTGGGCTCGATCGAGCGCCCGCCCGCGCGGCCGCCGGGCGCCTCGGGGTAGTAGTCGGAATAGCGCGGCACCCAGCACATCTTGAGGGGCGTGTGCTTCAGCACGAAGGACAGCATCTCGGGACCACGCTCGAGGTAGGTGTCGATGCGCTCCGGCTCCACGATGTCCCCGATGATCCCGTGCAGGTAGGTCCGGGCCGCCTCGGGCGTGTCCTTCACCCCGTCGCGCTTGAGCACCTCGTTGTTCGGAATCCACACTCCGCCCCCGGACCGCGCGGTGGAGCCGCCGAAATGCGCGGCCTTCTCGATGACTACTGTCGAAAGGCCACGGTGCGCGGCGGCAAGGGCGGCAACCATGCCGGCTCCGCCGCTTCCGACCACGACGACGTCGTACTCCTGCCCTGTCATGTAGAACACGTTATAGAATTGCCCGGGTTGGGCGCTACCGGCCCGGTCAAACGAACTAAGGGGACTTCCGGGAAATGCTCAGTGTTGCGATCCGCGACGAGCTGGCCGCCGACCTGGCGCAAGCCGAGCGCAGCCGTGAGCCCATCAGACCGTTGACCGCGGCATACCCGGACATCGACGTCGTCGACGCCTACGAGATTCAGCTGATCAACATCCGCCAGCGCGTGGCCGAGGGCGCCCGCGTGCTGGGCCACAAAGTCGGGCTGTCCAGCAAGGCCATGCAGCAGATGATGGGGGTGGACGAGCCGGACTACGGCCACCTGCTCGACGAGATGCAGGTTTTCGAGGACATCCCGGTCAAGGCGGGCCGCTACCTGTACCCGCGGGTCGAGGTCGAGGTGGGCTTCATCCTGTCCGACGACCTGCCCGGCGCCGGCTGCACCGAGGACGACGTGCTGGCCGCCACCGAGGCCCTGGTCCCGTCGATCGAGCTGATCGACACCCGCATCACCGACTGGAAGATCGCGCTTTGCGACACCATCGCCGACAACGCCTCGTCGGCGGGTTTCGTGCTGGGAAAGGCGAGGGTGTCGCCGGCCGACATCGACGTCAAGGCGATCGACGCGGTGCTGACCCGCAACGGCGAGGTGATCGCCGAGGGCCGCAGCGACGCCGTGCTGGGCAACCCCGTCACAGCGGTCGCATGGTTGTCCCGCAAGGTGGAAAGCTTCGGGGTGCGGCTGCGAAAGGGTGACATCGTGTTACCGGGATCGTGCACGCGAGCGATAGATGCACGTGCGGGAGACGAATTCGTCGCCGACTTCACGGGATTGGGTTCCGTGCGGTTGTCCTTTGAATAGCGCCGGAATAGCTTTGAATTAGTCCAGAAAACGAGGAGCATCATGCCGTCCAAGGCGAGTGTTGCCATTGTCGGGTCGGGAAACATCAGCACCGACCTGCTCTACAAGCTTCTCCGGTCGGACTGGCTGGAACCTCGCTGGATGGTGGGCATCGATCCGGAAAGCGAAGGCTTGGCGCGGGCCCGCAAACTCGGCCTGGAGACCACCCACGAGGGGGTCGACTGGTTGCTGGCACAGCCCGAGAAACCCGACCTGGTGTTCGAGGCGACCAGCGCCTACGTGCACCGGGATGCGGCGCCGAAATACGCAGCCGCCGGCATTCGGGCCATCGATTTGACGCCCGCCGCGGTGGGCCCGGCGGTGATCCCGCCGGCGAACCTGCGTGAACACCTCGACGCGCCGAACGTCAACATGATCACCTGCGGCGGGCAGGCCACCATCCCGATCGTCTACGCCGTCTCCCGGGTCGTCGAGGTTCCGTACGCCGAAATCGTCGCGTCGGTGGCCTCGGTCTCCGCGGGACCGGGCACCCGCGCCAACATCGACGAGTTCACCAAGACCACCAGCAAGGGCGTCGAGACCATCGGCGGCGCCAAGCGCGGCAAGGCCATCATCATCCTGAACCCCGCCGACCCGCCGATGATCATGCGCGACACCATCTTCTGCGCCATCCCCGAGGACGCCGACCGCGACGCCATCGCCAAGTCCATTCACGACGTCGTCGCCGAGGTGCAGACCTACGTGCCCGGATACCGGCTGCTCAACGAGCCGCAGTTCGATGACCCGTCGCTCAACTCCGGCGGTCAGGCCCTGGTCACCACGTTCGTCGAGGTCGAGGGCGCCGGGGATTACCTGCCGCCGTACGCGGGCAACCTCGACATCATGACCGCCGCGGCGACCAAGGTCGGCGAGGAGATCGCAAAGGAATCTTTGACTGCGACGGCGGGAGGAGCGCAATGAGTACCGACGTCTTTTTCAACCCCATTTGGGACGTTCGGATGACCGACACGTCCCTGCGGGACGGGTCGCACCACAAGCGCCACCAGTTCACGAAGGACGAGGTCGGGGCGATCGTGGCCGCCTTGGACGCCGCGGGCGTGCCCGTCATCGAGGTGACCCACGGCGACGGGCTGGGCGGCTCGAGCTTCAACTACGGGTTCTCCAAGACGCCCGAGCAGGAGCTGATCAAGCTCGCGGCCGAGACCGCCAAAGAGGCCAAGATCGCGTTCCTGATGCTGCCCGGCGTGGGCACCAAAGAGGACATCAAGGAAGCGCAGGACAACGGCGGCTCGATCTGCCGCATCGCCACGCACTGCACCGAGGCCGACGTCTCGATCCAGCACTTCGGGCTGGCCCGGGAGCTGGGCCTAGAAACCGTCGGCTTTCTGATGATGGCCCACACGATCCCGCCGGAGAAGCTGGCCGCCCAGGCCCGCATCATGGCCGACGCCGGATGTCAGTGCGTCTACGTGGTCGACTCGGCCGGGGCGCTGGTCCTCGAAGGAGTGCGCGACCGGGTCGCGGCGCTGGTCGCCGAGCTCGGCGACGACGCCCAGGTCGGCTTCCACGGCCACGAAAACCTGGGATTGGGCGTGGCCAACTCCGTGGAGGCCGTCCGGGCCGGCGCCAAGCAGATCGACGGCTCCTGCCGCCGGTTCGGCGCCGGTGCGGGCAACGCGCCGGTCGAGGCCCTGATCGGGGTGTTCGACAAAATCGGCGTGAAGACCGGCATCGACTTCTTCGACATCGCCGACGCCGCCGAGGACGTCGTGCGCCCGGCCATGCCCGCCGAATGCGTGCTCGACCGCAACGCCCTGATCATGGGGTATTCGGGTGTCTACTCCAGCTTCCTCAAACACGCCGTGCGCCAGGCCGAGCGCTATGGCGTGCCCGCGCACGCGCTGTTGCACCGGGCCGGCCAGCGCAAGCTCATCGGCGGCCAGGAAGACCAACTCATCGACATCGCGCTGGAAATCAAGCGCGAACAAGAGAGCGGCGCGGTCGTCACGCACTGACGAGGTCCTGATGCTGGGGTGGCCACGTTAGCCACCCAATTTGCCGAAACCTGGGACGCTGCGCCCCTGGTTGCTTTACCGTTCGGTGTCGTCGTAGGCATTCGGGCTGAAAAGGACTACACCACATGAGTTTTATGGCGTTGCCACCGGAGATCAACTCTTTGCTCATGTTTTCCGGTGCGGGATCCGCGCCGTTGCTGGAGGCGGCGGCGGCGTGGGACGGGCTGGCGTCGGAGTTGGGTGCGGCGGCGGCGTCATTCTCCTCGGTTACCTCGGGGTTGGCCGGCCAGACGTGGCAAGGGCCGGCGTCGCAGGCGATGGCCGCGGCGGCCGCTCCCTACAGCGGGTGGCTGAGCGCCGCGGCGGCGCAGGCCTCGGGGGCGGCCGGGCAGGCGCGGGCGGTGGTGAGCGCTTTCGAAGCGGCGCAGGCGGCGACCGTGCAGCCGATCATGGTGGAGCTGAACCGCAATTCGTTTGTCCAGACAGTGATGTCGAATTGGTTCGGGCTGAATGGCCCGGCGATCGCACAGTTGGAGTCCGAGTACGAGGAGATGTGGGCGCGCGACGTCTCGGCGATGTCGGGCTACTACTCGGGGGCGTCGGCCGCGGCCGCCGGGCTGACCCCGGCGCAGACTCTGCAGGACCTGCTGGCCGGCCTGCCCAACATCGGCATCGGCAACCAAGGCGGCACCGGGAACCTGGGCAGCGGCAACAAGGGCGGGCAGAACCTTGGCAACGGCAACATCGGCAGCGGAAACTTCGGCGGCGGCAACCAAGGCAGCTCCAACCTGGGCAGCGGCAACACCGGCAATTTCAACATGGGCAGTGGCAACTACGGCAATGGCAACTTCGGCAATGGCAATGGGGTGAACACAACCCCCAGCAGCGGAAACTATGGCGACGGAAACATCGGAAATAACAATTTCGGCAGTGGGAACAACGGCAACGGCAACATCGGCCTCGGCAATGCGGGCAACGCCAACATCGGCATAGGAAACAGTGGCAGCAACAATGCCGGAGCCGGCAACAGCGGGTCTGGTAACCAAGGTTTCGGGAACAGCGGCATCGGCAACATCGGCTTCGGCAACAGCGGAACCAACAACATCGGCATCGGAATGACCGGAAACGGTCAAGTGGGCATCAACCTCGCCGGCCTGCTCAATTCCGGCAGCGGCAATATCGGGTTGTTCAATTCCGGCAACAACAACATCGGGTTCTTCAACTCCGGCGACGGCAATGTCGGGATTTTCAACTCGAGCGTCGGCAATGTCGGCGTCGGAAACTCGGGCACCATGGTCGGCGGCGTCATGGCGGGTCACAACACGGGTTTCTTCAATTCGGGTGGTCTCGACACGGGCCTGTTCAACGGCGGCGCCCTGGACAGCGGCATCGGCAACGGCGGCGCGGGGAACTTCGGCTACGGCAACTCGGGTCAGCTCAACGCCGGCTTCTTCAACTCGGGCCTTTTGAACACCGGCAACTTCAACTCGGGAACCGTGAACACCGGCGACTTCAACTCCGGTCAGGTGAATACCGGCAGCGCCAACTCCGGGAACCTCAACACTGGTGCCTTCAACTCGGGGTCGGTGAACACCGGCGTCGGAGCCATCGCTGTCGGCCCCGGCAACACCTCCGGCTTCGGCAACACCGGCTCCTTCACCTCCGGGTTCTTCAACTCGGGCGGCACCAGCTCCGGCCTGTTCAACGCGGCCAATAGCAGCTCGGGTTACGAAAACCTGGCGGGCGCGCTGCAGACGGCTGGCATCGCGAACTCGGGCCACCAAGACGCTGGACTGGGGAACTCCGGCTCGGTGACCAGCGGCATCTTCAACTCGGGTGCCATCAGCTCGGGCGGGTTCAATCGGTCCAACAACCAGTCGGGCTTCGGCCACTGACGTCACAGGTGACGTGCGCGCTGCCGACGACCTTGAAATCGCTGTTGTCGCTTATCACGCCCCCCGCTTCTCATAGAATGCTTTGAAAGCGGCGGAAGGTGCTGATCTGCCGTCGGCCTTGGCCTAGCGTTGTTCTATCGACTGCACGCGCGAGGGGTTTGGATGAGTTTTTTCACGTTGCCGCCGGAGATCAACTCGCTCCTGATGTACGCGGGTGCGGGTTCGGCTCCGATGCTGGAGGCCGCGGCGGCGTGGAACGGGCTCGCGTCTGAGTTGTCGTCGGCCGCTCAGTCGTTTGCGTCGGTGACGTCGACGTTGGCCGGCCAGGCCTGGCAGGGTGCGGCCGCGCAGGCGATGGCGGCGGCGGCCGCGCCGTACGCCGGGTGGTTGAACGCGGCGGCCGCCCAGGCGGCCGGGGCCGCGGCCCAGGCCCAGGCCGTCGTGAGCGCGTTCGAGTCCGCGCTTGCCGCGACGGTGCATCCCTTGCAGGTGGAGGCCAACCGCAACGGCCTGGTCCAGTTGGTGATGAGCAACCTGTTCGGGCAGAACTGGCCGGCGATTGCGGAGACCGAGTTCAACTACATGGAGATGTGGGCCCAGGACGTGACGGCGATGGTGGGCTACCACGGCGGCGCCTCGGCGGCGGCCGGGCAATTGCTCTCGGGGCAGGCGAGTCTGCCGCCGATTCCGAGCCTGCCCGGGCTGGGCGGCATCGGCGCCGGCGGATCTAGCCCCGCGGGTGGCACCGCCACTGCCGGGGCGGGCGGAGCAGCCGCGGCCAGCTCGGGTGGCGGGGGCGGCGGCGCGGGCGGCGCGGCCGCGGGTGGCGCCGCTGGCGGCGGCGGAGGAGGCGACACGGCCGGTAGCGCGGTCGCTGCCGGGGGTGCGGACAGCGGTTACGCGAGCGGTGTCGGCGCCGCCGATCCCAACGCCGGCGTCGCGGCGACCGGCGGCGGCTACCTCGGCACCGGAGACGCGAGCGCGGCGAACGCCGCCGCCGTGAGTGGCGGTGGTGGCGGCGCTGCACCCGGCATGGGCATGTTCGGGGCGGGTGGCATGGGGGCGATGATGATGGCGTCCGCCGCGATGGGGGCGTCGAACTCGTCGACCACACCGTCGGCGCAGCAGGCTCCGCCGGCCAAGGTGGCGGAGGAAACCGCGCCCGCTGCCCCTCCAGTCGAGGAAGCGGTGGCCCCGGAAGTGGAGGAAGCGATTCCGGTGGCTGCGACGCCTCTCGGGACGACACAGGCCGCAGCCGGACCGGCCGCGGAGATCTCGGCGGCCGAACCCAAGGCCGCGGGAGCACGGGAGACATCGGAGGCGGGGGAGCGCGAGCGAGTGGCGCTGGCGCTCGACGATGTACCGGAAGCGGAAGCCCGGGCCAACTAACCTTCGGCCCGGTTCGGTTGCCGTCGCCGCGGGTAGTGTTGATCGCGACGTCTCTGGCAAAGGAGCGATCCGATGACCATGAAAATTCTCAGCCCCCTTCGTCGCGGACTGTGCGGGCTGGTTGCCGCCGGTCTGCTGAGCGTCCCTGTGCCCGCGTTGCCGCTGGCCGGCGCCGATCCGCAATGCGATCAGACCGTGGGTCAATCCATCGACTCGTACCTGACCCGGCATCCGGACGTGAAGCAGCAGTTGCAGGCCAAGTCCCAGGCCGAGGGTGGCGGCGGCAACGTCATCGACTACCTGAATCGGCATCCCGATGTGCGGCAGCATCTGATCGACCTGTCCCAACAGTGCGTGCCCTAGCGAGCGGGTGTCGTCTCGAAACGCCGTCGGCGACGCGCGGGAACGTTCGCCATTGACTAAAAAGTAGAACACGTTCTAGGTTTAGGCGTGTTCTCTGATCCCCTCACCAATGCGATCGCCGAAGCCGAGCAGCTGGTGGCCGCCGCGCCGTTCATCGAGACCGAAGCCGACCTGCTGGAAGGGCTGCAGTACCTGGCCGGCTGCATCGCGGGGTGTACGCATCTCGCCTTCGATTACGAGCGCGACCATCCCTTCCTGCAGTCGGGCACCGGGCCGTTCACCAAGATGGGCCTCGACAACCCCGACACCCTCTACTTCGGCACTCGGGTGCAGGCCAACCACGACTACGTCGTGACCGGCAGGCGCGGGACCACCACCGACCTCAGCTTTCAGCTGCTCGGTGGTGAGTACACCGACGACAACGTGCCCGCCAGCCAGGCCGCCTTCGACGACCGCGAGCTCGACATCGCCGCGGACGGCAGCTTCGAGTGGCGAGTGCGCCCAACCAGCCCCGGGCAATTGGTGATCCGCGAGGTATACGGCGACTGGTCGGCGCAGCGCGGCACGCTCACCATTTCCCGACTGGACACCGCGGGCACCGCACCGCCACCACTGACCCGCCAGACGATCGAAAAGCGTTATGCCACAGCGGGCAAGCAACTGGTCAACAGGGTGAAGACCTGGTTGGAGTTTCCGAAGTGGTTCTACCTGGACATCCCGGTCAACACCATGGTCCCGCCTAGGTTGACTCCCGGGGGGTTGGCGACGCAGTACTCGTCGGTCGGGCATTTCGACCTGAACCCCGACCAGGCGCTCGTGATCACGATCCCGGTCTCGGACGCCCCCTACCTCGGCTTCCAGCTGGGCAGCATGTGGTACATCTCGCTGGACTACATCAACCACCAGACCTCGCTCAATAACACTCAGGCCCAAGCGGATCCGGACGGCAAGGTCCGCATCGTCGTCGCCGACCAGAACCCGGGCGTGACCAACTGGGTGGAAACGCTTGGGCATCGGCGCGGCTTCTTGCAGTTCCGCTGGCAACGAGTGTCGCGTGAGCTGACCGACGCCGACGGTCCCGCCGTCGAGCTGGTCGACTTCGACGCCGTACCCGCCGCGTTGCCGTATTTTGAGCACAACAAGATCTCCGAGGACCAGTGGCGCGAGCGAATTACGTTGCGCCAACAGCAAATCGCGGCAAGGATGCTGGGGTGACGATGTCAGGAATGCTCGAGGGGAAGGTCGTCGTTATCAGCGGCGTCGGGCCGGGGCTTGGAACCACGCTGGCGCACCGGTGTTCGCGGGACGGTGCCGACCTGGTGCTGGCGGCGCGCTCCCTCGACCGGCTGGAGGCCGTCGCCAAGCAGATCAACGACACCGGGCACAAGGCGCTGGCGGTGCGCGCCGACATCACCGACGACGAGGAGGTCGCCTACCTCGTCGAGACCACCATGGGCACCTACGGCAAGGTCGACGTGCTGATCAACAACGCCTTCCGCGTGCCGTCGATGAAACCGTTGGCCGGCACGTCGTTTCAGCACATCCGCGACGCGATCGAGCTGAGCGCCCTGGGGGCGCTGCGCCTCATCCAGGCGTTTACGCCCGCCCTCGAGGAGTCGTCGGGATCGGTCGTGAACGTCAACTCCATGGTGCTGCGGCACTCGCAGGCGAAGTACGGCGCCTACAAGATGGCGAAGTCCGCGCTGCTGGCCATGTCGCAGTCGCTGGCCACCGAGCTGGGGGAGAAGGGGATTCGCGTCAATTCCGTTGCCCCCGGCTATATCTGGGGCGACACGTTGCAGAGCTACTTCGAGCATCAAGCCGGCAAGTACGGCACCACGGTGGACCAGATCTATCAGGCCACCGCGGCGAATTCCGACCTCAAGCGGCTGCCCACCGAGGACGAGGTGGCCTCGGCGATTCTTTTCCTGGCCAGTGACCTGTCCAGTGGCATCACCGGGCAGACCCTGGACGTCAACTGCGGGGAGTACCACACCTGATGCCTGACCGTACAGATGTAGCCACGGCCGACGAACTGCACGCATCGGCCTCCAAGCTGGTCGGCCTCGACGACTTCGGGGCCGACGACGACAACTACCGTGAGGCGCTGGAGGTGCTGCTCGACTCCTACCGGCGCGAGGCAGACCTAACGGTGTTGGGCAGCAAGATGAATCGGTTCTTCCTGCGCGGCGCGCTGGTGGCCCGCCTGCTCTCCGAGGCCTCCTGGAAGCAATATCCCCAGCACGCCGACGTGGCGATCGAACGGCCGATCTTCGTGACCGGGCTGGTGCGCACCGGCACCACGGCGCTGCACCGGTTGCTCGGCGCCGACCCCGCGCATCAGGGCCTGCACATGTGGCTGGCCGAGTTCCCGCAGCCGCGACCGCCCCGTGAGGAATGGGACTCGAACCCGTTCTATCGCCAGCTGGACGCCCAATTCACCCGGCACCACCAGGAAAACCCCGGCTATACCGGGCTGCACTTCATGGCCGCGTACGAGCTGGAGGAGTGCTGGCAGCTGCTGCGGCAGTCGCTGCATTCGGTGTCCTACGAAACTTTGTCTCATCTGCCCAGCTACTCAAAGTGGTTGTCGCAGCAGGACTGGACGCCGTCGTATCGCCGGCACCGCAAGAACCTTCAGCTGATCGGGCTCAACGATGCCGACAAGCGCTGGGTGCTGAAGAACCCCAGCCACCTCTTCGCGCTGGACGCTTTGATGGCGACCTATCCCGACGCGCTGGTGATCCAGACCCACCGGCCCGTGGAAACGATCATGGCCTCGATGTGCTCGCTGGCCCAGCACACGGCCGAGGGCTGGTCGGAGACCTTCGTCGGACCCCGGATCGGTGCCGACGCAATGGAAACCTGGTCGCGTGGGCTGGAATGTTTCAACACCGCCCGCGCCAAATACGACCCGGCTCAGTTCTACGACGTCCACTACCGCGACCTGATCGCCGACCCGTTGGGCACTGTGGCCGACATCTACCGGCACTTCGGCCTGACGCTGACTGACGAGGCGCGGGCAGCCATGGAAAAGAGCCATGCCGCAAGCCAATCCGGTGAGCGGGCGCCCAAACACACGTATTCGCTGGCCGACTACGGGCTGACCGTCGAAGAGGTCAAGGAGCGGTTCGCGGGACTGTAGCCCGCGAGTTGCTCACGTCGGTCACGGCTGCCACACCAGCCTCTGCGCCGGGCGGCACCCGATGCGCCCGCCTCACAGCGACAATCGGTTAGCCGGTGACGTAGTCGCTATGAGGCGGGCACAACGAGTGCCCGCCCAGCCAGGGGCCCATGTGGCGAATGTGACTGCGCGGGGAGGTTAGTCCGGATCGTCGGGGTGATCGAGGTAGCCCTCGGCGGCGGCATGGTCGATGCTGTCGCTGAGCTTCGGACAGGCACGCGCACGCGCGGTATCGCCACCGGATTCGCGAATTTCGGTGAAGTACGCGCAACGCCGCGCCGCCTGGGTGTTCCACTGCACCGCAGTGTGACCCGGGCCGAGCCTCTTGACCGTGACCGTAACGTGGCAGAACCGGCAATCCACCGGCAGCAGCCCCGACGTCAGGTAGCGCTCACGATCCGCGCGGCTGGCTTCGGCGACCGCGGCGGCGCGTTGCGGGTCGTCGGCGAAATCCCTTGATTTCGACCAGGGTCCCGTCCCAGCGTTTGGCGCGGGCGGTTCGTCGTGATCGTGATGATCGCCGTGCAGCAGCAGCATCGACCGGGCGAGCCGATCGACGTCGGGTACTGCCGGCTGGTCCTCGGGCATGGTCTCAGTGTTGCTCGGCCGGTACGCCTTCGGATTGGGATTCGGATTCCCTTGCCTTCAGGTTTTCCTCGACCTCGACGTTCCAGTGTTCGATGGCGCGGGTGGTGTCGATCTCAATCTCGAAGCGCTCCACCATTTCTGGCGTGATGTCGGCGACGTCGACGTAGAACTGCTGGTACCAGCGGCGCAGCTGGTAGACGGCGCCGTCCTCCTCGACCAGCAGGGGGTTGTCGATCCGCGTCTTGTGCTGCCAGATCTCGACGTCCTGCAGGAAGCCCTTGCTGACCCCTTCGGTGAAGACCCGCGAAAGCTTGTCGGTCATCTTTTCGTCCATGCCCTTGGGCTTTTCGACGATGACCCCCCACTGCAACACGAACGAGTTCTGGGTGACCGGGTAGTGGCAGTTGATCAGGATCGACTCGGCCTTGTAGCCGCCGTAGCTGTTGTGCAGCCAGTTGATCATGAACGACGGCCCGAAGTAGGAGGCCTCCGAATCCAGGTGCGCCTCACCGTAAGACGTCCCCAGGTCGTCGACGTCGGGCCGGCCCACGTTGTGCAGGTACTGCGAGGCGATGTGGCCCTCGAAGACGTTCTTGAAGTACGTCGGCAGCCCGAAATGGATGTAGAAGAAGTGCGCCATGTCGGTGACGTTGTCGATGATGTCGCGGCAGTTGGATCCCTCGATGAGGATGCGGTTCCAACGCCATTCGGTCCATTCGTCGCTGTGCGCCTCGGGGATCTCGGGGATCCTGACCGCGGGGTCCGGCGGATTGCCCTCGTGGTCGTGCCAGACGAACAGCAGGCCGCCGCGCACGTCGGTCGTCCAGGAGCGCGTGCGCGCGGTCTTGGGTGTGCGCTTGGCGTAAGGCACCAGCTTGCAGCGGCCGTCGCCGCCCCAGCGCCAGTCGTGGAACGGGCAGGCGACCTCGTCGCCCTTGATGGTGCCCTCGGACAGGTCGCCGCCCATGTGCCGGCAGTAGCCGTCGAGCACCTTCAAATCCCCGTGCGAGTCGGCGAAGACCACCAGCTTGGTGCCGAATGCCTGCACGGAGTGCGGCTTGCCGTCGCGGAACTCCTCTGCGACGCCCAGGCAATGCCAGCCCCGGGCATATCTCGTCGGCAAGGCGCCCGGATCGATTTCCCGGATGCCGACCGCCTTGGTGTCGGTACTCACCTGTCACCTCCAGTGCTCTCTAATTAGAACACGTTACAGTTTTGGGCCGCGCCGGCGCAATGAGCGCTGGTCTGGCCGCGTTACCGCGGGCGTATTGGCGCAAGGTATATCTAGACGATGCCGCTGTTTGCTTTCGAGGGCCGCTCGCCGCGCGTCGATCCGACCGCGTTCGTGGCCCCGACCGCGACCCTGATCGGTGACGTCACCGTCGAGGCGGGGGCGTCGGTCTGGTTCAACGCCGTGCTGCGCGGCGACTACGGGCCGATCGTGGTGCGCGAAGGCGCCAACGTTCAGGACGGGTCGGTGTTGCATGCCCCGCCCGGCATCCCGGTGGACGTCGGACCGGGCGCGACGGTGGCGCACATGTGCGTCATCCACGGTGTGCACGTCGGGAAGGAGGCGCTGATCGCCAACCACGCCACCGTTCTGGACGGCGCGGTGATCGGCGCGCGGAGCCTGATCGCCGCCGGGTCACTGGTTTTGGCGGGCACCCAGATTCCGGCCGGGATGCTGGCGGTCGGCTCGCCGGCGCAGGTGAAGGGCCCGGTCGCCGGGACGGGCGCGGAGATGTGGGTCAACATCAACCCGCAGGCCTATCGCGATCTGGCGCAGCGCCACCTCGCCGGGCTGGAGCCGATCTAGACCTTTTTGGTGTTCGCGATGGCGCGGTCCATCTCCCAATACGCGCGCAGCGCGACCATCTGGCCGTCGTCGTTGGCCTTGTAGGTGAAGACGCCCTCCGCGGTGGTCTGGTAGTCGCCCGTGGTGATGAGGATGTGCCCGACGTTGGCTTCCTCGTTGCCGCACTTGTAGGTGTCGCGGAAGAAGAACTCGATCTTGGTGGTGGGCGCGATGGTGTTGTCCCAGAAGGCCTCGATCGCGTCGCGACCGCGGTGCCCCTTGCCTTCGGGGTCGAGGGGCGACGGCCCGATAGGGTCCTCGACGATCGCGTCGTCGGCGAACACCGCCAGCCACGCCTCCTTGTCCCTGGCGATGACCGCCTCGCGGGAGCGTCGCCCGGCCTCGTGGGCCGGGTGCTCGGTCATGCCGGGACCTTATCTGGCTTGTCCGCACCGACGACCCACATGGAGTAGTACTGCGAACCGCCACCGTAGGCGTGGCCCAACGCCTTTCGTGCGTTGGGAACCTGGTGATCGCCGCCCTTGCCCATCACCTGGATCGCGGCCTCCGCGAAGCGAATCAGGCCCGACGCCCCGATGGGGTTCGACGACAGCACGCCGCCCGACGGGTTCACCGGAAGCCGGCCGCCGATCTTGGTCTCGCCCGCCTCGGTGAGCTTCCAGCCCTCGCCCTCGGGGGCAAACCCGAGGTTTTCCAACCACATCGGCTCGAACCAGGAGAAGGGCACGT
Organism: Mycobacterium sp. E2327; assembly: GCF_001672675.1. Taxonomy (NCBI): domain Bacteria; kingdom Bacillati; phylum Actinomycetota; class Actinomycetes; order Mycobacteriales; family Mycobacteriaceae; genus Mycobacterium; species Mycobacterium sp. E2327. The sequence goes on along the minus strand of NZ_LZKE01000116.1, from coordinate 29,493 downwards.
AGATCTCGGCCGCGTCGATCTCGTCGATCGGGCTGGTGATGCCGGCCGCCTTCCACAGCGCCGCGGCCGCGTCCCGCCCTGCCTGCGGGCTGACCTGGTCGCGTCCGGAGAACTGCAGCGGCTCGGTGCGCAGGGCGGTCGCGTGAATCCAGGCCACCGGCTGCCCTTGCGCCACACGGGCTTCGGCGGCCTCCTCGTTGCCGATGACGACCGCCGCCGCGCCGTCGGAGGACGGGCACGTCTCGTCGTAACGGATCGGGTCCCACAGCATGGGGGACTCCATCACCTTCTCGACGGTGATGTCGGGCTGGTGCAGATGGGCCAGCGGGTTGCGCGCCCCGTTGAGCCGGTCCTTCACCGCGACCATGGCACCGATGTTCAGTGGTGCCCCCGAACGGCGGATGTAGGACCGCACGTGCGGGGCGAAGTATCCGCCCGCGCCGGCACCGACCGGCTTGATGAACGGGATCGGAATCGACAACGCCCACATGGCATTTGATTCCGACTGCTTTTCCCAGGCCATCGCCAGCACGCGCCGGTACTTTCCGGATTGCACCAGGCTGGCGGCGACGACGGCGGTGGACCCGCCGACCGAACCCGCGGTGTGCACCCGGATCATCGGCTTGCCCGTGGCCCCCATGGCGTCGGCCATGAACAGCTCGGGCATCATGACGCCCTCGAAGAAGTCCGGAGCCTTGCCGACCACGACGGCGTCGATGTCGTCGAAGGTCGAACCGGAGTCTTCCAGTGCGCGGTCGATCGCCTCGCGCACCAGGCCGTTCATCGAGACGTCTTTGCGCTTGGCAACGTACTTCGTCTGCCCGGTACCGAGTACCGCGGCAAGGTGTGCCCCTGCACCGGCCATCAGTTCTTTCCTTCCATGACCGCGACCAGGTTCTGTTGCAGGGCGGGCCCGCTGGTGGCGTGCGCCAGCACCCGCCCGGCCGAACCGTTCCAGATGTGTTGTGCGGCAAAGCCGATCCGTTCCAGGCCGGCGACGAACATGGGGTTTGCCGCCAGCGCCCCGCCGGACGGGTTGACCTTCGTCGTGTCGGCAAGCCCAATAGCCTCGGCCAGAATCAGGTGCTGGTGGGTGAACGGCGCATGAATCTCGGCGATGTCGACCGAGGTGTTGCCGCCGGTGGCCGCCTTGGCGGAAACCGCCGTCGACGGCGACTGCGTCAGGTCGCGGGCACCCAGGACGGGGGTTTCGATGCGATGCTCGATTCCCGTTATCCAGGCCGGGTTCTCCCGAAGTTCGCGCGCCCGTCCGTCGGCGGCGAGCACGATGGCCGCGGCGCCGTCGGTGATTGGCGCGATGTCGTGCCGGCGCAGGGGGTCGTTGAAGAACGGCCGGGCAAGCAGTTCGTCGATGCTCTTGGCCGGTTTTACCGAGTCATTGCGGTCGGCGTACGCAAACGAGTCGAGGGCGACTTGGGCCATCTGTTCGGGCGTCCATTTGCCAGAGTCGAGCCCGAGACGGGCCTGCAGGCCGGCCATCGACACCGAGTCCGGCCACAACGGTGCCACCGTGTAGGGGTCGGTCTGCCGCGACAGGATCTGCCGCAGGATCCCGGCCGACGACTTGCCGAAGCCGTACACCAGGGCGGTGTCGACCTCACCGGTCAGGATCTTGATGTAGGCCTCGTACAGCGCCCACGCCGCGTCCATCTCGACGTGCGACTCGTTGATCGGGGGAACGGCGCCAATCGAGTCGATCGCCGAGATGAACGAAAACGCCCGTCCGGCAAGGTAATCGGACGATCCCGAGCACCAGAATCCGATGTCGGACTTGGTGATGCCCAGCTCCTCGTAGAGCTGGGCGAAGCACGGCATCAACATCTCGACGCCGTTGGTGGTGCCGTCGGTGCGACGGACGTGCGGCGCGTGCGCGAAGCCGACGACCGCAACGTTGCGAGCGCTCATGTGCAGCTGGGTCCTTTACAGGTGGTGCTTGTAGGTGTCGTACTCGGCGTCGGGTTCACCGGTCGGCCGGAAGTACTCGATGTTGTCGATGCCGAATCCCCACTCGTCGCGGGGTTTCCAGACCGCCTCTACGCGCATGCCCATTCGCACCTCGTGCGCGTCGACGTCGGCGACGAGATGCAGGAACGGGATGTCGGCGCCGTCGAGCAGCACGTAGGCCGCCACGTAGGGCGGCTTGATCCGCTGGCCCTGGAACGGAATGTTGATGATCGCGAACGTCGTCACCGTGCCCTTGTCGGGCAGCTCGACGAAGTCGGTGGTCGGCAGGCCGGTGGCCGGGTCCGCGCCGTGCGGCGGGAAATACACCTTTCCGTTCTCGCCCGTTTTGGCACCCAACAGCTTGCCCTCCGCGATGGCGCGCAGGTAAGCGCTCTCCTCGTGCGACGCGCTGTGCTGAATGGTCAGCGAGACCGGCGTGACGATCATAGTGACGGGGTCCTGGTCGCTGGCGGGACCTTCCGGTTCGGCCTCCTCACCCAGCGCGAAGTAGGCGATATCGGTGATCGCGCCCACCGTCTCATCGGCCCAGTGCGCGTGCACCCGGGCGCCGGTGTGGATCTTGTCGGATTCGCCGGCATCGACGGCGTGCATCAGCAGGGTGTCCGCGCCGTCCAGCTTGATCAGCGCCCACGCGAAGGGCCGGTCCAGCGGCTGGCCCTCGATCGGCTCGGGTTGCCACGTCCAGGACGCGACGGTGCCGACGCTCGACACCGGTACCATCTCGCCCAGCGGCTCGTAGGTAACCGGGTCATATTCCGCCGGCGGCACATGCACCCGGCCATCCGATCCGCGCACCCCGAGGATGCGGCGGTCACGCAACGCGGTGAAGAACTTGCTCAGCGTAGCGCCCACCGAACGGGTGTAGTCGAATGACAACGTCAGTGGCGCGGAGAGCGGTGGCTCAGGGTGATCCATCAAGGTCGGGCTGCTCGAACTGGCTGTCACGCCATCGAGTAGAACAGGTTCTAAGAATCGTTTCAACATCGGGTCAGGAGAGGCACTCATCATGAAGCTGGGGTTGCAGCTGGGGTATTGGGGCGCCCAACCGCCGGAGAACCACGCGGAGCTCGTCGCCGCCGCGGAGGAGGCCGGATTCGACGCCGTCTTCACCGCCGAGGCGTGGGGATCGGACGCCTACACGCCGCTGGCCTGGTACGGCTCGTCGACGTCGCGGGTGCGGCTGGGCACGTCGGTGGTGCAGCTGTCGGCGCGGACGCCGACGGCCTGCGCGATGGCCGCCCTGACGCTCGACCACCTGTCCGGGGGCCGGCACATCCTGGGGCTGGGCGTGTCCGGCCCACAGGTGGTGGAGGGCTGGTACGGCCAGTCCTTCCCGAAGCCGCTGGCCCGCACCCGTGAATACATCGACATCCTGCGGCAGGTATGGGCCCGGGAAAAGCCGGTGACCAGTGCCGGGCCGCACTACCCGCTTCCACTGACGGGTGCTGCGACAACCGGGCTGGGCAAGCCGCTCAAGCCCATCACCCATCCGCTGCGCGCCGACATCCCGATCATGCTGGGCGCCGAGGGCCCCAAGAACGTGGCGTTGGCCGCCGAGATCTGCGACGGCTGGCTGCCGATCTTCTACACTCCGCGGCTGGCCGACATGTACAACGAATGGCTCGATGAGGGTTTCGCCCGTCCCGGTGCCCGTCGCACGCGGCAGGACTTCGAGATCTGTGCGACGGCCACCATCGTCATCACCGACGACCGCAGCGGCGCCTTCGCGGCCATGAAGCCCTATTTGGCGCTGTACATGGGCGGCATGGGCGCCGAGGACACCAACTTCCACGCCGACGTCTACCGCCGGATGGGCTACTCCGAGGTCGTCGACGACGTCACCAAGCTCTTCCGCAGCAACCAGAAGGACAAGGCCGCCGAGATCATCCCCGACGAGCTGGTCGACGACGCCGCGATCGTCGGCGACATCGACTACGTCCGTAAGCAGGTGAAGGTGTGGGAGGCCGCGGGCGTCACGATGATGGTGGTCAACGGCCGCAATGCCGAGCAGATCAGCGAGCTTGCTACCTTGGTCTAGCCCGGTATTGCCGTCCGAATAGAACGCGTTCTAGATTGGCCCGATGACCGCCTCGCAACACACGATCGCCGGCACCGTACTCACGATGCCGGTGCGGATCCGCCGGGCAAATCAGCACATGGCGATGTTCTCGGTGGACGCCGACGCCGCGCAACGCCTGATCGACTACAGCGGCCTGCAGGTCTGCCGTTACCTGCCGGGCCGCACGGTTGTCGTGCTGATGCTGATGCACTACATCGACGGTGACCTCGGCCAGTACTACGAGTTCGGCACCAGTGTGATGGTCAACCCGCCGGGCTCGGCGGCGAGCGGACCGCGTGCGCTGCAGTCGGCCGGCGCCTTCATCCACCACCTGCCGGTCGACCAGCCGTTCACGCTGGAGGCGGGGACCAAGATCTGGGGTTACCCGAAAGTCATGGCGGACTTCACCGTTCGCGAGGGCCGCGATTTCGGATTCGACTGCGCGATAGACGGGCAACTGGTGATCGACATGGAATTCCGTCGGGGCCTGCCGTTTTCGCTGACCCCGCGCCAGCAGGCGCAGCGCACCTACTCGCACCGCGACGGCGTCACCCGCGAGACCTCCTTCGAACACACGCTGGACGGGGTGCGCACCCGATTCGGCGGGGTGCGCGTCCGGCTGGGCGATCACCCCTACGCCAAAGAGCTGGCGTCGCTGGGCCTTCCGAAGCGTGCCATGCTGTCCAGCTCGGTCGACAACGTACAGATGACCTTCGGTGATGCTCAGGAGATCTCATGACAGTGACTTCCACGACCAGACCCGATGTGGACCTGACCGACGGAACCTTCTACGCCGGTGACTCGCACGCCGTCTACCGCTGGATGCGGGAGAACGAGCCGGTCTTCCGCGACCGCAACGGGCTGGCCGCCGCGTCGACGTACCAGGCCGTCATCGATGCCGAGCGCAATCCCGAGTTGTTCTCGAACGCCGGCGGCATCCGGCCCGATCAAGACGGCGTCGAGATGATGATCGAGATGGACGATCCGCAACATTTGTTGCGCCGCAAGCTCGTCAACTCCGGATTCACCCGCAAACGCGTGAAAGACCAAGAGTCCAAGATCCTTTCGCTGTGCGACACGCTGATCGACGCGGTGTGTGAACGCGGCGAGTGCGACTTCGTCTGGGACCTCGCCGCGCCGCTGCCGATGGCGGTCATCGGCGACATGCTGGGTGTGCTCCCGGAGGAACGCGCGATGTTCCTCAAGTGGTCCGACGAATTGGTCGGCGCGTTGAGCAGCACCGCAGCCGAGGCCGATATCCAGGTCACCATGGACGCATTCGCCGCCTACAGCGAATACATGATGGGAATGATCGCGGCCCGCAAGGCCGAGCCGACCGACGATCTCGTCAGCGTCCTGGTACACGCGGAGGTCGAGGGGTCACGCCTGGAGGACCACCAGATCGTCACCGAGGTTCTGCTGCTGCTGATCGGCGGCGACGAGACCACCCGCCACACGCTGTCCGGCGGCACCCGGCAACTGCTGTTGCATCCCGATCAGCACCGGCGGTTGGTCGACGATCTGAGCCTGCTGCCCAACGCGATCGAAGAGATGCTCCGCTGGACCGCGCCGGTGAAGAACATGGCCCGCACCATCACCGCCGACACCGAGTTCCACGGCACGGCGCTGCGTCAGGGCGAAAAGATGATCCTGCTGTTCGAGTCGGCCAACTTCGACGAGAAGGTCTTCGAGGATCCGGAGAGCTTCAACATCGAGCGCTACCCGAACAACCACCTGGCGTTCGGCTTCGGGACGCACTTCTGCCTCGGCAATCAGCTCGCCCGGCTGGAGTTGTCGATCATGCAGACGCGGCTGCTGCAGCGCCTGCCGGACTTGCGGCTGGCGTCGGACGCGGCGCTGCCATTGCGCCCGGCGAACTTCGTCTCCGGCCTGGAGAAGATGCCGGTGGCGTTCACGCCGAGCGCGCCGCTGGGCTGAGCATCGGTTTGCGCCTGGCGCAGGCGTTAGTCACATCAGCACCATTGGCCTCTGGTGGAAAGCACCATGCGTTGTGCCCGCCTCCGAGCGACAACACGTCGGTACGGGGGTGTGACCGCGCAACCTACGGGCGTCTGTCGCTGTGAGGCGGGCACGAAGGCACTTACCCAGCCGGGGGGCTGGTGTGGCCGATGGTGCGTCAGCGGTTCTGGAAGTTGGGCTTGCGCTTCTCGGCGAACGCCCGCGGACCTTCCTTGGCGTCGTCGGACAGGAACACTTTGATGCCGATCTGGGTGTCGATCTTGAACGCGTCGTTCTCGTGCATTCCCTCGGTCTCCCGGATCGCCCGCAGGATCGCCTGAACGGCAAGGGGACCGTTGTTCTCGATGATCTCGGCGATCTCCAGCGCCTTGGTCAGCGCCTGCCCGTCCGGGACGACGTGCCCGATCAGGCCCATCTCCTTCGCCTCGGCGGCGGTGATGTGCCGTCCGGTCAGCAGCAGGTCGCAGGCGACCGTATAGGGGATCTGCCGCACCAGCCGCACGGCGGACCCGCCCATCGGGTACAGGCTCCACTTGGCTTCCGAAATGCCGAATTTGGCGCTCTCACCGGCCACCCGGATGTCGGTGCCCTGCAGGATCTCGGTTCCTCCGGCGATCGCGGGTCCCTCGACGGCCGCGATGAGCGGTTTTGTCAGCCGGCGCCCCTTCAGCAACGCGTCGATCCGTGACGGGTCGTAGCTGCCGTCCTTGAACGAGTCGCCCGGCGGTTTCTTGGTTGCCGTCTTGAGATCCATGCCGGCGCAGAAGTAGCCACCGGCCCCCGTCAGGATGCAGCACCGAATGTCGTCGTCATTGTCGACGCGGTCCCAGGCCTGCACCATGATTTCCATCATTTCGGTGCTCAGCGCGTTGCGGGCGTGCGGCCGGTTCAACGTGACGATCAGGGTGTGACCGCGCTGTTCGACGAGTGCGTCAGGTCCCGTTTGTTCGTTTGCTGGAGACTCGGCCACGGCGGGTGCCTTTCCGTCGACGTTGGGGGTGAGCTTGTCAAGAAATGTAACACGTTCTAATTTGGTGGCCGTGGCCCTGAATATTGCCGACCTTGCCGAGCACGCCATCGACGCTGTGCCTGACCGTGTTGCCCTCATCTGCGGCGACGAGAAGCTGACCTACGCCCAGCTGGAGGAGAAGGCCAACCGCTTCGCCCACTACCTGATCGACCAGGGCGTCAAGAAGGACGACAAGGTCGGACTGTACTGCCGCAACCGCATCGAGATCGTCATCGCGATGCTCGGCATCGTCAAGGCCGGCGCCATCATCGTCAACGTCAACTACCGCTACGTCGAGGGCGAGCTACGTTACCTGTTCGACAACTCCGACATGGTCGCGCTGGTGCACGAGCGCCAGTACTCCGACCGGGTCGCCAACGTGCTGCCGGACACCCCGAACGTTAAGACGATCCTCGTCGTCGAGGACGGCAGCGACAACGACTACCAGCGCTACGGCGGCGTCGAGTTCTACGCGGCGATCGCGCAGGGCTCGCCGGAGCGCGACTTCGCTCCGCGCAGCGCCGACGACATCTACCTGCTGTATACGGGTGGCACGACGGGCTTTCCCAAGGGCGTGATGTGGCGCCACGAGGACGTCTACCGGGTGCTGCTCGGTGGAACCGACTTCGCCACGGGCGAATTCGTCAAGGACGAATACGATCTGGCCAAGGCCGCCGCCGCCAACCCGCCGATGATCAACTATCCGGTTCCGCCGATGATCCACGGCGCCACCCAGTCGGCCACCTGGAGGTCGATCTTCTCGGGCCAAACCACCGTGCTGGCACCGGAATTCAACGCCGAGGAGGTCTGGCGCACGATCCACGATCATAAGGTGAACATGCTGTTCTTCACCGGCGATGCGATGGCCCGGCCGTTGCTCGACGCGCTTGACAAGCAAAACGACTATGACCTGTCGTCGCTGTTCATGCTGGGCAGCACCGCGGCGTTGTTCTCGCCGAGCATCAAGGAGCGCCTGCTCGAGCTGCTGCCCAACCGGGTCATCACCGACTCGATCGGCTCCTCGGAGACCGGCTTTGGTGGTACCAGCATCGTCGCCAAAGACGCCCCGCACAGCGGCGGGCCCCGCGTCACGATCGACCATCGCACCGTCGTGCTCGACGAGGACGGCAACGAGGTGAAGCCCGGCTCGGGCGTGCGCGGTTTCATCGCCAAGAAGGGCAACATCCCGGTCGGCTATTACAAGGACGAGAAGAAGACGGCCGAAACGTTCCGGACCATCAACGGTGTTCGCTACGCGATCCCGGGCGACTGGGCCTTGGTCGAGGAGGACGGCACGGTCACAATGCTGGGCCGCGGCTCGGTGTCGATCAACAGCGGCGGCGAGAAGATCTACCCCGAGGAGGTCGAGGCCGCGCTCAAGGGCCATTCCGACGTCTTCGACGCCCTGGTGGTCGGCGTGCCCGACCCCCGCTACGGGCAGCACGTGGCCGCCGTCGTGCAGCCGCGGCCCGGGGCGCGGCCCTCGCTGGCGGAGCTGGACAGCTTCGTGCGCTCCGAGATCGCGGGATACAAAGTGCCACGCAGCCTTTGGCTGGTCGACGAGGTCAAGCGGTCGCCCGCGGGCAAGCCCGACTACCGGTGGGCCAAGGAGCAGACCGAGGCGCGCCCCGCCGACGAAGTGCATGCGAGCCACGTAACAACCTGATCGGCTCCTAGCCGCGGGGCCCACTGCACGGTGGGTCTAGAGTCGAATCGCGATGACGATCGACGTGTGGATGCAACATCCGACGCAACGGTTTCTGCGCAGCGACATGCTGGCGTCGCTGCGGCGTTGGACCGGGGGATCGATCCCCGACACCGACATCCCGATCGAAGCGACCCTCGCGGCGATGGACGCCGCCGGCGTCGACTTCGGCCTGCTGAGTGCGTGGCTCGGCCCGGGCGGCCAGGACTTGGTCTCCAACGACGAGGTTGCGGGATGGGTTCGGGCGCACCCGACCCGGTTCGTCGGTCTGGCCACGGTCGACCTCGATCGCCCGATGGTCGCGGTCCGCGAGCTGCGGCGCCGCCTGAAGGAGGGATTCGTCGGCCTGCGGGTGGTGCCCTGGCTGTGGGATGCGCCCCCTACCGACCGCCGCTACTACCCGCTGTTCGCCGAATGCGTGGAGTCCGGGGTGCCGTTCTGCACCCAGGTCGGTCACACCGGCCCGCTGCGGCCGTCGGAGACCGGGCGGCCGATTCCCTACATCGACCAGGTGGCCCTCGACTTCCCCGAGCTGGTAATCGTCTGCGGCCACGTCGGCTACCCGTGGACCGAGGAGATGGTGGCCGTCGCACGCAAACACGAGAACGTCTACATCGACACCTCGGCCTACACCATCAAGCGGCTGCCGGAAGAGCTCGTCAGGTTCATGAAAACCGGCACCGGGCAACGCAAGGTCTTGTTCGGCACCAACTACCCGATGATCATCCACACCCACGCTCTTGCGGGGCTGGATGAACTTGGGCTCAGCGACGACGCCCGCCGGGACTTCTTGCGCGGCAACGCACAACGCGTTTTCAGACTGGAGGAAAACAGGTGAACGGCGCACAAGCCCTGATCAATACCCTGGTCGACGGCGGCGTCGACGTGTGCTTCGCCAATCCCGGCACGTCGGAGATGCACTTCGTGGCCGCACTCGACGCGGTGCCCCGAATGCGGGGCGTGCTCGCCCTTTTCGAGGGGGTGGCCACCGGCGCGGCCGACGGATACGCGCGCATGGCCGGTCGGCCGGCCGCGGTGTTGCTGCACCTGGGCCCCGGGCTGGGCAACGGCCTCGCCAACCTGCACAACGCGCGCCGCGCCCGGGTGCCGATGGTGGTGGTCGTCGGCGACCACGCCACCTATCACAAAAAGTACGACGCCCCACTGGAATCCGACATCGACGCCCTGGCCGGCACCGTCTCCGGATGGCTGCGCCGCACCGAACAGACCGCCGACGTCGCGTCCGACGCCGCGGAGGCGATCGCCGCCAGCCGGTCGGGATCGCATATTTCGACGCTGATCCTCCCCGCCGACGTGTCCTGGTCGGACGGCGGGCAACCGGCGCGAACACCGCCCGCCGAGCCGCCGCGAACCGATCCCGCCCTGGCGTCCGAGGTGCTCGAGGTCTTGCGTTCGGGGGAGCCCGCGGTGCTCATGATCGGCGGCGACGCCACCCGGGGGCCCGGGCTGGCGGCCGCCGCCCGCATCGCCGAGGCGACCGGGGCCAGGCTGTTGTGCGAGACGTTCCCGACCCGGCTGGAGCGCGGCGCGGGAGTCCCCGCCGTCGAGCGGCTGGCCTACTTCGCCGAGGCGGCCACCTCCCAGCTCAACGGCGCCAAGCACCTGGTGCTGGCGGGCGCCAAGTCGCCGGTGTCGTTCTTCGCTTACCCGGGCATGCCCAGCGACCTGGTGCCGGCCGGCTGCCAGGTGCATGTGCTCGCCGAATACAACTGCGCCGCAAACGCTTTGGCCGCATTGGCCGATGAGTTGGCGCCCGGGACGGAGGCGCCGGTGGCGGCCGCATCGCGTCCGCAGCTGCCCACGGGTGCGCTGACGTCCGCGTCGGCGGCCGAGGTGATCGGGGCGCTTCTGCCGGAAGGGGCGATAGTCGTCGACGAGTCGAACACGTCGGGCATCATGCTGGAGCGGGCCACGGCCGGTGCACCGGCCCATGATTGGCTGACGCTGACCGGCGGCGCGATCGGCTACGGCATTCCCGCCGCGGTGGGGGCCGCGGTGGCCGCGCCCGATCGTCCGGTGTTGTGCCTGGAATCCGACGGGTCGGCGATGTACACGATCTCGGGGTTGTGGACCCAGGCACGCGAAAACCTCGACGTGACGACCGTGCTCTACGACAACAGCGCCTACGACATCTTGCGGATCGAGCTGGGGCGCGTCGGGGCCGGGTCGTCGCCCGGCCCGAAGGCGCTCGACCTGCTGGACTTGTCGCGTCCAACAATGGATTTCGTCAAGATCGCCGAGGGCATGGGAGTTCCCGCGCGGCGCGTCACCACGGCCGAGGAGTTCGCCGATGCCCTGCGCGTGGCCCTGGCCGAACCGGGGCCGCACCTGATTGACGCCGTGGTGCCCTCACTGACGGGCTAGCGCCTGAGGCATCCGCCGCCTACCGCTCGCTCAGCGCCGGAAGGTGTGCGATGAGCCAGTCCGTCATCGCGTCGACAACCTCGACGCCGGCCTCGAACGCGTGCGCCTGGGCCGCCAGCGCCACACCCACGTGCCCGGAATCCGTTGGCACGATGCCGAATTGCCGGACCAGGTAGTCGCCGCGCACGCCCGGGCCCCAACCGCCCTTGGCTGCAGACCCTTTGGCGGCCAACCCCCATCGTTGGGCGGGCGTGAGGCGGCGCATGAGGACGACGACGGTGGCCGCGTCGGCGAGGCCCGGAAGCTCGGCGGCGAATCGCGCCTGCCGGCGCAGCGCCCATTGCGTCTGCCCAAACGCGGTGTAGCCGCGGCGAAGTCGTTGGGATTCGACCACCGTGTCCGGATCGCCGCATTCGTTGACGACGGCCCGCACCCGCCCGGCGGCTTCCGGCGGCTCGCCCAGCTGGGACCACAATTGCTCGGAGGCATGGTTGTCGGATTCGGTGATGGCCTTGCCGACCAGATCCCGGGCGCGGACCGGATCGGCGCGCAGCGCTGCAATCGCCAACGGCACCTTGATCGTTGACCATGCGACGCCGGACGACCATCGGCCCCACGAATAGACCTCGGCAACACCCGGGGGAGCGATCGCGATGCCGATGGTCGCCGGGACCGTGGCGGCCAGCTTCTCGAAGCTCGCTTCGATGGCGGGCGCTACCGGCGAATCGGCCATACCGGATCACCGCAGTCGACACCCTGCGCCGACAACTGGCGCTTGAGCACCTTGAAGGTCACCGTTCGCGGCAGCTCCGCGCTCACCCGCACGTACGACGGCCACTGCTTGGGGCCCAGGTCGGGTTGTTCGGCCAGGAAGGCCCGGAACTTGTCGGGATCGAACTCGACACCGGCCGCCATGACCAACGCGGCCATCACCTGGTCGCCGACGACCGGGTCGGGCACCGCGTACACCGCGACCTCGGTGGCGTCGGGGTAGCGCAGCAGCACCCGCTCGATCGGGGCCGCGCCCAGGTTCTCCCCGTCCACCCGCATCCAATCACCAAGCCGTCCAGCGAAATACACGTAGCCGGCCTCGTCGCGGTAGCCCAGGTCACCGCTGTGGTAGATGCCACCCGCCATCCGCTCTGCCTCGGCGGCCTCGTCGTTGTAGTAACCCTCGAAGCGGCCCGGTCCGGCGGTGTTCACGATCTCGCCGACCACCCCGACGGGACACGGCTCACCGGTGTCCGGGTCGACGATCTCGACGCCGTCCGGCAACGGGCCCAGCGCGCCCGGCGGGGTGTCGGGCGTGCGGGCGATCGCCACCCCGCCCTCGGTCGAGCCGAAGCCGTCCTGCACGACGCAGCCGAACCTGCGGCCGAAGCGCTCGATGTCGCCGGGCACGCCCTCGTTGCCGTAGACCGCCCGCAGCGGGTTGTCGGCGTCGTCGGGCCGTTCCGGCGTGGCGAGCACGTACGACAACGGCTTGCCGACGTAGTTGGCGTAGGTGGCGCCGTAGCGGCGGACGTCCGGCAGGAAGCCAGACGCGGAGAACTTGCGCCGCAACGCCATTGACCCCTGGCACGCGACGGCCACCGCCCAGCCGACCAGCACCGCGTTGGAATGAAACAACGGCATCGACACGTAGCAGACGTCGTCGCGTCCCAGGCCGAAGCGCTGCGTCATCGTCACGCCGGCGATCGCGACCTTGCCGTGGCTGCACTTCACCGCCTTGGGCTCCCCGCTGGTGCCCGAGGTGAAGATCAGCATGAACAGGTCCCCGGCCGAGGCGGACTGGAACCGGGGCTCCGCGTCGCGATGCGCGTCCACCTCGGCGGCCCACGCCGCGGACTCGACGTTGACATGCTCGATGTCGCCCAGCGGCTCGGCCGACCTCGAATCGGCAAGCACCACTTGACAGTCGGCGTGGGCGATGTCGCGGGCCAGCGCCTCACCGCGCCGCACCGGGTTGAGCCCCACCGGGACGATGCCGGACATCCCCGCTGCCACCAGCATCGCCGAGAAGAACGGGGTGTTCTCCAGCAGCACGCCGACGTGTGGCGGCTTGGCCGGGTCGAGGCGCTCACGCAGCGCCGCCGCGATCGCGGCACCGTGCCGGAGGTGATCCCGCCAGCTGACGAACGTGTCCTCGAAATAGACGCCGCGGTCGTCGATTTCGGCCAGCGGAACCAGGAGCTTGGTGACGGTCGGGTCGGCTGGGATCACGAAGCCCACGGCGAACGCCGCCCTCAGGCCGGCGTTTCCGCCAGTTCGCGGCCGATGCGGCGCAACTGCCCGGTGGCACCGTGCAACGCGAACTCGATCTCCTTGGCGGCCAGGAAGTAACGGTGCACCGGGTGATCGGTGTCGACGCCGACGCCACCGTGGATGTGCACGATGGTGTGCGCCACCCGGTGCCCGGCGTCGGCGGCCCAAAACGCCGCGCTGGCCACATCGATGTCGGCTGCCATGTCCTCCGATACCCGCCAGGCCGCCTGGGTGAGCGTCAGCCGCAGGCCCTTGACGTCGATATACCCGTCGGCCAGTCGCTGTCCCACCGCCTGGAAGCTGCCGATCGGGCGGTCGAACTGCTCGCGCGTACGCGCGTATTCGGCCGTCATTTGCAATCCCCGCTCGAGCACCCCGAGCTGAAAGGCGCTGCGCCCCAAAGTAATCAGCGTGTCGAGCCAGACTGCGACAACCCCGTCGCCCACCATGCGCCCGGCGTCCACCTGGGTCCCGTCCAGGGCCAGGTGCCCGACGCTGCCCCGTCCCGTGGTTTGCAGCGCCGTCACCGTGACGCCCGGGTCGTCGGCCGCGACGAGGAAAACGGCTGTCCCGGAATCGGTTTCGGCCGGAACCAGAAATGCATCGGCGACGGGCGCAAAGCCGATCTGGGTGCGCGTCCCGGTCAGCCGGTAGCCCGCACCGGCGCTGACCGCTTGCACCGCGCCCTCACCCATCTCGCCGTCGAGCGCCACGGTGAGGATCTTTTCCCCTCGCACCGCCGGAGCGCCCCAGGCCTGCTGCAGTTCCTCGGAGCCGAACCGGGCCAGCGCCCCGGCGCCCAGCATTACCGATTCCAGGTAGGGCACCGCGGCCAGCTGGTGGCCCAGCGCCACCAGAATGGCGACCTGCTCGAGCACGCCGAAGCCGTCGCCACCCAATGACGCCGGCGCCGCGCTGGTTAGGATGTCGGCCTCGACCAGCTTGTCCCACAGCGAGCGGTCGAATCGTTGCTCCAGCCCGTCCAGCTCGCGGTGGTGCTGCGGCGTGCACACCGCATCCACAATGGTGTCGACCAGCCCGCCGAGGTCCTGTGCCGCTTCTGTCGTCGTGAAGTCCATGAATTCTCGTCCTTATATATAGAGAAAGCGCTAGCGGTTGGCTCGGGGAAGGCCCAGCGCGACCATCCCGATGATGTCGCGCTGCACCTCGTTGGTGCCGCCGCCGAAGGTCAGGATCAGGCAGGCGCGGTGCATCCGCTCGACCCGGCTGCGCAGCAGCGAACCCGGCGAATCCTGGCGGACCGTCGCCGCGGTGCCGAGCACCTCCATCAGCAGCCGGTAGGCCTCGGTGGCCAGCTCGGTCCCGTAGACCTTGGCCGCCGACGCGTCCGCCGGGTTCAGCGATTCGCTGTCCGACGACGCGAGCTCCCAGTTGATCAGCTTGAGCACCTCGGCTTTGGCGTGCACCCGGGCCAGATTCAGCTGAACCCACTCGGAGTCGATGAGCCGGGCCCCGCCGCCGTCCTTGGTGTTCTGCGCCCACTCGCGCACCTCGCGCAGGGCCAGGAAGATCGGTTGCGGCGACACCAGCGCGACCCGCTCGTGGTTGAGCTGGTTGGTCACCAGCTTCCAGCCGCCGTTTTCCTCGCCGATCAGGTTGGTCACGGGCACCCGGACGTCGGAGTAATACGTGGCACTGGTGTCCACACCGGCCATGGTGTGCACCGGCGTCCAGGAGAAGCCCTCGGCGGTGGTCGGCACGGTCAGCATCGAAATGCCGCGGTGCTTCTTGGCCTCCGGGTTGGTGCGCACCGCCAGCCAGACCCAGTCGGCATAGGCGATCAGGCTGGTCCACATCTTCTGGCCGTTGATCACGTAGTCGTCGCCGTCGCGCACGGCGGTGGTGCGCAGGTTGGCCAGGTCGGTGCCGGCGCCGGGCTCGGAGTAGCCGATCGAGAAGTGCAGTTCGCCGGCCGCGATCTTGGGCAGGAAGAACTTCTTCTGCTCGTCGGTGCCGAAGGCCATGATCGTCGGCGCCACGCTGTTGATCGTCAGGAACGGCACGGGCACGCCGGCGATCGCGGCCTCGTCGGTGAAGATCAGCGAATCCATCGGGGAGCGGTCCTGGCCGCCGTACTCCTTGGGCCAGTTCAGGGTGAGCCACCCGTCCTTGCCCATCTGCGCAACGGTGTCGCGATACGCGTTGCCGGTCCCGACCTCGCCCTCGGTCGACGTCAGCGCCGCGCGGCGCTCCGGGGTCATGAGCTTGGTGAAGTACGACCGCAGCTCGCGACGCAGCTCCTCCTGTTCAGGGGTGTAACTGATGCGCATTCCAGCCGTCCTTTGGTTAACGTGACACGCGTAGCTCGACCAACGGCTACCCGTTCGCCTCCCCGGTTGTAACACGTTCTAGTCTGGGAATCCAGCGACCGTTTCGCCTGGCGCACCGGGGCCCTATGGTGGACCTACGAACCGATAGGGCGTGTGCTCAGGTTGAGGGCCAGTTTCGAGGAGGGTGCCGTGCGGGTGATCGTGGATCGTGACCGGTGTGAAGGGAACGCGGTGTGCTTGGGAATCGCACCCGACCTCTTCGATCTGGACGATGAAGACTATGCCGTCGTGAAGATCGATCCGATTCCACCCGACCGGGAGCAGCTGGCCGAGCAGGCAATCGCCGAGTGCCCGCGTGCCGCGCTGCTCCGTGAAGACTGAACACAGACTAGAGGTATTCATAAATTGACTAGCAGCACAAACGCGACCGATCTATCCGGAAAGGTCGCGGTGGTGACCGGCGCGGCCGCGGGGCTGGGACGCGCCGAGGCGCTCGGCCTGGCCGGGCTGGGCGCCACCGTCGTCGTCAACGACATCGCCGCCGCGCTGGACGCCTCCGACGTCATCGACGAGATCAACTCGGCAGGGGCCAAGGCGGTCGCGGTGGCCGGCGACATTAGCCAGCGCGCGACCGCCGACGAGCTCGTGGCCACCGCCGACGGGCTGGGTGGCCTGGACATCGTCGTGAACAACGCCGGGATCACCCGCGACCGGATGCTGTTCAACATGTCCGACGAGGAATGGGACCTCGTCATCGCCGTCCACCTGCGCGGCCACTTCCTGCTGACCCGCAACGCGGCCACCTACTGGCGCGGCAAGGCCAAGGACGCGGGCGGTCGGATCTTCGGCAGGATCGTCAACACCGCATCGGAAGCCGGCCTGGTCGGGCCGGTCGGGCAGGCCAATTACGGCGCGGCCAAGGCCGGCATCATCTCGCTCACCCTCACGGCCGCGCGGGCGTTGGGCCGCTACGGGGTGTGCACGAACGCGATCTGCCCGCGGGCCCGCACGGCGATGACGGCGGACGTCTTCGGCGACGCGCCGGAGGTGGAGGAGGGCGGCATCGACCCGCTCTCGCCCGAGCACGTGGTGAGCCTGGTCAAGTTCCTGTCGTCGCCCGCTGCCGCGGAAGTCAACGGGCAGGTGTTCATCGTTTACGGGCCGCAGGTGACACTTGTGGCCGCACCGACGGCGGAGCACAGATTCAAGGCGGACGGGCCGGCCTGGGAGCCCGGCCAGCTCAGCGGCGCCCTCCAGGAATACTTTGCTGGACGCGATCCGGAGCGAAACTTTTCCGCCGTCAACCTCATGGAGCAATGACGGGCTAAACGCGCTTTTCGAGCTGAAAATGCCAAGTAGAACACGTGTCAGATTGAACCCTCAGCAACACCTCTGACCTGGACAAATTAACGGTTCGGATACGGAAATGCTGTTCATTGACATGGTGCTCGTTCTCTGAGTTAATATGATCCGGCTTACACCGAGCCGCATGCGACCGAAGACAACGTTAAGGCGACACACAGGCTTCGCCGCGAGCAGCAGAGGGGGGCGGCCAAGTTGATAGAACAACTTTCGGTTCCCGCCCGCGCTGTGGGCGGGTTCTTCGAGATGATGATCGACACCGGCCGCGAGACTTTTCGACGGCCGTTTCAATTGGGGGAGTTCCTCGAACAGACGTGGATGATCGCCCGCGTGTCGCTGGTGCCGACGCTGCTGGTGTCCATCCCCTTCACCGTGCTGGTCGCGTTCACCCTCAACATCCTGCTGAGCGAGATCGGAGCCGCCGACTTGTCGGGCGCCGGAACGGCTTTCGGCACCGTCACTCAGCTCGGCCCGGTGGTGACGGTGCTCGTCGTCGCCGGCGCGGGCGCCACCGCGATCTGCGCCGACCTGGGTGCCCGCACCATCCGGGAAGAGATCGACGCGATGCGCGTGCTCGGCATCGACCCGGTCCACCGGCTCGTGGTGCCAAGGGTTTTGGCGTCGACCGTGGTAGCGCTGCTCCTCAACGGCCTGGTGTGCGCCATCGGCCTATCCGGCGGTTATGTGTTTTCCGTCTTCCTGCAGGGCGTCAACCCGGGCGCCTTCATCAACGGCCTAACCGTGCTGACCGGGCTGCGCGAGCTGGTGCTCGCCGAAGTCAAGGCGCTGCTGTTCGGCTTGATGGCCGGGCTGGTCGGGTGTTACCGCGGCCTGACCGTCAAGGGCGGACCGAAGGGCGTCGGTAACGCGGTCAACGAGACCGTCGTCTACGCGTTCATCTGCCTGTTCGTCATCAACGTCGTCATGACCGCCGTCGGCGTGCGGATCACCGCCAAGTGAGCACTCGATGAGCTACGACGCCACCCTGCGGTTTCGCCGTTTCATGTCGCGGCTGCAGGGGCCCATCGACGACTTCGGCGAGCAGGCGTTGTTCTACGGCAAGACAGTGCGTTACGTGCCGCAAGCGCTCACCCAATACCGGAAGGAGACGATCCGGAACGTCGCCGAAATGACGCTGGGCGCGGGGGCTCTCGTCATGATCGGCGGCACGGTCGGCGTCGCGGCCTTCCTGACCCTGGCCTCCGGTGGCGTCATCGCCGTGCAGGGGTATGCGTCGCTGGGCAACATCGGCATCGAGGCGCTGACGGGTTTCCTGTCGGCGTTCCTCAACGTCCGCGTCGTCGCCCCGGTGATCGCGGGCATCGCGCTGGCGGCCACCATCGGAGCGGGCGCCACCGCGCAATTGGGCGCGATGCGGGTGTCCGAGGAGATCGACGCCGTCGAATGCATGGCCGTGCAGTCGGTTTCCTACCTGGTGTCGACCCGGCTGATCGCCGGCCTGATCGCGATCATTCCGCTGTACTCGCTGTCGGTGCTCGCCGCGTTCTTCGCCGCCCGGTTCACCACGGTGTACATCAACGGGCAGTCCAAGGGCCTCTACGACCACTACTTCAATACGTTTCTCATCCCGTCGGACCTGCTGTGGTCGTTCCTGCAGGCCATCGTGATGGCCATCGCGGTCATGCTGGTGCACACCTATTACGGCTACAACGCCAGCGGCGGCCCGGTCGGCGTCGGCATCGCGGTCGGTCAGGCCGTGCGCACCTCGCTGATCGTCGTGGTCGTCATCACCTTGTTCATCTCGCTGGCCGTGTACGGCGCGTCCGGTAACTTCAACCTCTCCGGGTGAAGGGAGCTCCCGAAAAGACATGGCAGACGGCGCATCACGACGCTCATCGGTTCGGCTGGCAGCGGCGCTGCTGGCCGGCGTGATCGTGGCCTTCGCCGTCCTCACCTACCTTTCGTACACCGCGGCCTTCGCCTCGACCGACACCGTCACCGTCTCGGCGCCACGGGCGGGCCTCGTGATGGACAAGGGCGCCAAGGTCAAGTACCGCGGCATCCAGATCGGCAAGGTCACCAGCATCGACTACTCCGGTGACCAGGCTCGGCTGACGTTGGCCATCAGCAGCGATCAGATGCACTTCGTCCCCTCCAACGCGACGGTGCACATCGCGGGCAACACCATCTTCGGCGCCAAGTCGGTCGAATTCATTCCGCCCCAGGCGCCTTCGCCGACATCCCTGCGCCCGGACGCGCACGTCGAGGCGTCCGCGGTGGCGCTCGAGGTCAATACGCTGTTCCAATCGCTCGTCGACCTGCTCCACAAGGTCGACCCGGTGGAGCTGAACGGCACGCTGAGCGCGCTGTCCGAAGGGCTGCGTAACCACGGCGACGACTTCGGATCGCTGCTGTCGGGGCTGAACACGCTGGCACGCCAGGCGAATCCGAAGCTGCCCGCCCTGCAGGAGGACTTCCGCAGGGCCGGAATCGTGACCAACAACTACGCCGACGCCGCCCCCGACCTGAACACCGTCTTCGGCAACCTGCCCACCATCAACCGGACTGTCGTCGACAAGCAGAAGGACCTCAACGACACGCTGCTGGCGGCGATCGGCTTGGCCAACAACGCCTATGAGACGTTGGAACCCGCCGAGCAGAACTTCATCGACGCCATCAACAGGCTGCGCGCCCCGATCAAGGTGGCTCACGACTACTCGCCCGAATTCGGCTGCTTTTTCGCCGGTGTCGAGCGCGGCATCAAGGAATTCGCCCCGCTGATCGGTGTGCGCAAGGCCGGGCTGTTCACGTCGTCCAGCTTCGTCCTGGGTGCGCCGTCGTACACGTATCCGGAATCCCTGCCGATCGTCAACGCCTCCGGCGGTCCGAACTGCCGCGGACTGCCCGACATCCCGACCAAGCAGACCGGTGGGTCGTTCTACCGGGCGCCCTTCCTCGTCACCGACAACGCCAACATCCCGTACGAGCCGTTCACCGAGCTGCAGTTCGACGCGCCCTCCACCCTGCAGTTCCTGTTCCACGGCGCTTTCGCGGAACGGGACGACTTCTGATGGCGGCCGCGGGGATGCCGTCACACCGGTCGATGTTGATCAAGGTCAGCATCTTCGCGGTGGCCATGATATTGGTGAGCGCGTCGCTGGTGGTGGTCTTCGGCGACTTCCGGTTCGGTCCCGAAAGTACCTACCACGCAACGTTCACCGACGTGTCGAAGCTGAAGGCCGGTCAGAAGGTTCGCATCGCCGGCGTGCCGGTCGGCGCGGTGTCGGGCGTTAAGCTCAACCAGGACAACACCATCGACGTGAAGTTCGGGGTGGACAGTCGCTACACGTTGTATTCGTCGACGCGGGCGGTGATCCGGTACGAAAACCTGGTCGGCGACCGCTATTTGGAGATCACCTCGGGCCCGGGGGAGCTGCGTAAGCTGCCGCCGGGCGGCACGATCAACTCCCAACACACCCAGCCCGCACTGGATCTCGACGCGCTGCTGGGCGGGCTGCGGCCGCTGGTCAAGGGCCTGGACGCCGATAAGGTCAACACCATCAGCAGCGCGGTGATCCAGTTGTTGCAGGGCCAGGGCGGAGCGTTGTCCAACGTGCTCGCCGACACGAGCGCGTTCTCGTCGGCGCTCGGCCAGCGCGACCAGCTGATCGGCGACGCGATCACCAACCTCAACACCGTGTTGGGCACCGTCGACCAGAAGAGCGCGCAATTCTCGGCCAGCGTCGACCAGTTGCAGCAATTGATCACCGGGCTGGCCAAGAACAAGGACTCGATCGCCGGGGCCATCCCCCCACTGGCGTCCACCACCACGGACTTGACTGAGCTGCTGAAGAATTCGCGCCGCCCGCTGCAGGGCATCCTCGAGAACACCCGACCGCTGGCCACCGAGTTGGATAACCGCAAGGCCGAGGTGAACAACGATGTCGAGCAACTCGGCGAGGACTACCTGCGGCTGGCCGCGCTGGGCGCCTACGGGTCGTTCTTCAACATCTACTTCTGCTCGGTGACGATCAAGATCAACGGCCCGGCCGGCGGCGACATCCTGATACCGTTCGGCGGCCCGGTGGACCCCAGCAAGGGAAGGTGCGCTTTTGTCAAGTAACGCAAGGCGTGAACGCGACCCGTTGCGCACCGGCATCTTCGGCGTGGTGCTGGTGGTTTGCGTGGTGCTCATCGCGTTCGGATATGCGAACCTGCCGTTCTTTCCGCAGGGCAAGATGTACGACGCCTACTTCACCGACGCAGGCGGCATCAACCCGGGCAACTCCGTTTACGTGTCCGGCTTCAAAGTGGGCAAGGTGGCCTCGGTCGGCCTGGCCGGCAACAGCGCCAAGGTGACCTTCAGCGTCGACCGGCACGTCGTCGTCGGCGATCAGTCGATGGCCGCGATCCGCACCGACACCATCCTCGGTGAGCGTTCCATTGCCGTGACGCCGGCCGGCAGTGGCAAGGCGACCACGATTCCGTTGAGCCGCACGACGACGCCGTACACGCTGGCCGGCGCGCTTGAGGACCTGGGCAATAACGCCAGCAACCTGAACAAGCCGCAGTTCGAGCAGGCCTTGAACGTGCTCACTGACACGCTGCACGACGCCACTCCCGAACTGCGTGGCGCGCTGGACGGCGTGACGTCGCTGTCCCGTACGCTGAACCGCCGCGATGAGGCGCTGCAGGGCCTGCTGGCGCATGCGAAGTCGGTGACGGGCGTGTTGTCGCAGCGCGCCGACCAGGTCAACAAGCTGGTGGACGACGGCAACGAGTTGTTCGCCGCGCTCGACGAGCGGCGCGCCGCGATCGGCGAGTTGATCTCGGGCATCGGCGGTCTCTCACAACAGATTTCCGGTTTTGTCGCCGACAACCGCAAGGAGTTCGGTCCGGCGCTGAGCAAGCTGAACCTGGTGCTGGCCAACCTCAACGAGCGCCGCGACTACATCACCGAAGCGCTCAAGCGGTTGCCCACCTATGCCACCGAGTTGGGTGAGGTCGTCGGCTCCGGTCCCGGATTCAACGTCAACGTCTACGGTGTGATCCCGGCGCCGTTGGTGGCGACGATGTTCGACTTCTTCTACCAGCCGGGCAAGCTGCCGGCCAGCCTCGCCGACTACCTGCGCGGGCTGATTCAGGAACGCTGGATCATCAGGCCGAAGTCGCCATGATGAATCGGGTCGCCGGCAGCAGGGGGCTGCGCTACGGCATCATCATCGCGCTGGTCGCGATGCTGGTGGGTGGCGTGTATGTGCTGTCGTCGCAAGGCAATAACCGGACCGTCATCGGCTACTTCAGCTCCGCCGTCGGTCTGTATCCCGGCGACCAGGTCCGCATCCTGGGCGTGCCGGTCGGCTCGATCGACACGATCGAGCCGCGGCCTTCCGACGTGAAGATCGTCATGTCGGTGGAAAAGGACGTCAAGATCCCCAAAGACGCCCGGGCCGTGATCATCTCGCCGAACCTGGTGTCGGCGCGGTTCATTCAGCTGACCCCCGCGTACACCGGCGGGGCGGTGTTGCCCGACGGCGGCAGCATCGACCTGAACCGCACCGGGGTGCCGGTGGAGTGGGACGAGGTCAAGGAGTCCCTGACGCAGCTGGCCGTTCAGTTGGGCCCGACGACGGGCTCGATGCAGGGGCCGCTGGGCAAGGCGATCAACCAGGCCGCTGACACCCTCGACGGCAAGGGCGAGTCGTTCCACAACGCGCTGCGCGAGCTCTCGCAAGTCGCGGGGCGGCTCGGCGATTCGCGCAGCGACATCTTCGGCACGGTCAAGAACCTGCAGGTGCTCGTCGATGCGCTGTCGGCGAGCAACGAACAGATCGTGCAGTTCGCCGGCAACGTGGCGTCGGTGTCGCAGGTGCTCGCCGACAGCTCGCGGCATCTGGACAACACCCTGGGCACGCTCAACCAGGCGCTCTCGGACATCCGCGGATTCCTGCACGAGAACAACTCGACGATCATCGATACGGTCAACAACCTCAATGACTTTGCGCAGACGTTGAGCGACCAGAGCGACAACATCGAGCAGGTGTTGCACGTGGCCGGCCCGGGCATCGCCAACTTCTACAACATCTACGACCCGGCGCAGGGCACCCTGAACGGTTTGTTGTCCATCCCCGAATTCGCCAACCCCGTGCAGTTCATCTGCGGTGGTTCCTTCGAGACCGCCGGCGGACCGCGAGCGCCCGACTACTACCGGCGCGCCGAGATCTGCCGCGAGCGGCTCGGCCCGGTGCTGCGCCGGCTCGCGGTTAACTACCCGCCGGTGATGTTCCACCCGCTCAACACGATCACCGCGTACAAGGGTCAGATCATCTACGACACCCCGGAGACCCAGGCCAAGGCGGCCACCCCGATTCCGCAGCTGACCTGGATACCGGCCCAGGGGTCCCACCTCCCCCCGGCCGCCCAGAACCCCGCGGATCTGCAGGCCCTGCTGGTCCCGACGGCGCCGCAGCCGGCCCCGGGACCCCCGCCGGCCGGACTCAGCTCGGGCGCCTCGCCTGGTCCGGCTCCGGGTCCTGGCCCGGGGAACGCGTATGGTCCGCTGCCCGGCCCGCCGCCGAGCGCACCGCCGCCGGCCAACCTGGGCGGTGGCGGATGAGGCGAATCTGGTTGCGCGGCGGCGTGTTAGCCGCCGGTAGCGCGCTGCTGGCCGGGTGCCAATTCAACGGCCTCAACTCCCTGTCGATGCCCGGCACTGCCGGCCACGGCAGCGGCGCGTATTCGATCACCGTCGAGATGCCCGACGTGGCGACGCTGCCGCAGAACTCACCGGTGATGGTCGACGACGTCACCGTCGGCAGCGTCGCGGGAATTTCGGCCGAGCAGCGTTCCGATGGATCCTTCTACGCCGCGGTGAAGCTGGCGCTGAACAAGAACGTCGTGCTGCCGGCCAATTCGACCGCGACGGTGGCCCAGACGTCGTTGCTGGGCTCGATGCACATCGACCTGGCGCGTCCCAAGGACAAGCCGGCGACCGGGCGACTCAAGGATGGCTCGAGGATCACCGAGGCCAACACGGGCCGCTATCCGACCACCGAAGAGGTGCTCTCGGCTTTGGGCGTCGTCGTCAACAAGGGCAATCTCGGTGCGCTGGAAGACATTACCGACGAGACCTACCAGGCGTTCGCGGGTCGTCAGGACCAGTTCGTCGACCTGATCCCGCGGCTCGCCGAATTGACGGCGGGGCTCAACCGGCAGACCAACGACATCATCGATGCGGTCGACGGGCTGAACCGATTCTCCGCGATCCTGGCGCGCGACAAGGACAACCTGGGCCGGGCGCTGGACACGCTGCCCGAGGCCCTCCGCGTGCTCAACAAGAATCGGGACCACATCGTCGAGGCATTCGCGGCTTTGAAGAAGCTCGCGACGGTGACCTCCCACATCCTGGCAAAAACCAAGGTCGACTTCGCCGAAGACCTCAAGGGCCTGTACTCGGTCGTCAAGGCCCTCAACGACAACCGGAAGAACTTCGTCACCTCGTTGCAGATCCTGCTGACGTTCCCGTTCCCCAACTTCGGCATCAAGCAGGCGGTGCGCGGCGACTACCTCAACGTGTTCACCACGTTCGACCTGACACTGCGCCGGATCGGTGAGACGTTCTTCACCACGTCCTATGCACTCGACCCGAACATGATGCACATGAGCGAGGTGCTCAACCCGCCCGACTTCCTGACCGGCGAGCTGGCCAACCTGTCCGGACAGGCGGCCGACCCGTTCAAGATTCCGCCCGGCACGACTTCGGGTCCTGAGGGACGGTAGGGCGGCGCGCATGATCGACAAACTCACCAAAGTCCAGCTTGGCATCTTCGCGGTGATCACCGTTATCACGCTGAGTGTTATGGCCGTCTTCTACCTGCGGCTGCCCGCCACCTTCGGCCTCGGAACGTACGGCGTCAGCGCCGATTTCGTGGCGGGGGGCGGTCTGTACAAGAACGCCAACGTCACCTACCGTGGGGTCGCGGTCGGCCGGGTGGAGTCGGTAGGCCTCAACCCCAATGGCGTCACCGCCGAAATGCGGCTCAACAGCGGCACGCCCATACCCTCGAACGTCACCGCCGCCGTGAAGAGCGTCTCCGCCGTCGGTGAGCAGTACATCGACCTGGTACCGCCCGGCAACCCGGCATCGACCAAGCTGCACAACGGATCCCGGATCGACCGGCAGAACACCCGGATCGGTCAGGACGTCGCCGACCTGCTGAAGCGGGCGGAGGCACTGGTCAACAGCCTCGGCGACACCCGGTTGCGCGAACTCCTGCACGAGACGTTCATCGCGGCCAACGGGTCGGGTCCCGAGCTGGCCCGGCTGATCGAGTCCGCTCGGCTGTTGGTGGACGAGGCCAACGCCAACTATCCGCAGGTATCCCAGCTGATCGATCAGGCCGGCCCGTTCCTGCAGGCCCAGATCCGCGCCGGCGCCGACGTCAAATCGCTGTCGGATGGGTTGGCGCGCTTCACTTCCGAGGTGCGCCAGGCCGACCCGCAGCTGCGCGAGACACTGGCCACCGCCCCGGGCGCGACCGACGAGGCCAGCACCGCGTTCTCCGGGATCCGCCCGTCGTTCCCGGCGTTGGCCGCCAGCCTGGCCAACCTGGGTCGCGTCGGCGTCATCTACCACAAGTCGATCGAGCAGCTGCTGGTGGTGCTGCCGGCGCTGTTCGCGGCGATCACCACGGCCGCCGGCGGCGCCCCACAGGACGAGGGCGCGAAGCTGGACTTCAAGCTCGACCTCAACGACCCGCCCCCGTGCGCCGTCGGCTTTCTGCCCCCGCCGCTGATGCGCACGCCGGCGGACGAGACGCTGCGCGAGCTGCCGAGGGACATGTATTGCAAGACGGCACAGAACGATCCGAGCACCGTGCGCGGCGCGCGCAACTACCCGTGCCAGGAGTTCCCCGGCAAACGGGCGCCGACGATCCAGCTGTGCCGCGACCCGAAGGGCTACGTTCCGGTCGGCCGCAACCCGTGGCGCGGCCCGCCGGTGCCGTACGACACCCCGGTGACGAATGGGCTGAACGTGTTGCCGCCCAACAAGTTCCCGTACATCCCGCCCGATGCCGAACCCGATCCGGGCACACCGATCGTGGGTCCACCGCCGCCGGGCGTAGTGCCCGGGCCCGGGCCGTTGCCGAATCACCAGCCGGCCTACGATCCGCCGCCCCCGAACGACACCCTGCCGCCGCCGGGCAACCCGTCGTGGCACCCGCCCGGTGTCCCACCGGTGCCGCCCTTGCTTCCCTATCCCAAGTGGCTGCCACCGCCGGCGCCTCCGGAGGGCATCAATCCGCCGCCGGCGGGCCCGGGACCGGAGAAGCCATGGGGGCCGCCGCAGGGTCCACCGCCGCAGGCCAGCGGCCCGGCCTACACCACCTATGACCAGCGCACCGGAGCGTTTGTGGACCCGGCCGGCGGGACTGGTACGTTCGCGGCCGGCGCCAGTGGCGCCTCCAGCGCCGAGAACTGGGTGGACCTGATGCTTGATCCGAGGCCGATGTAGTGGCCCCAGAAGTGCCAGAAACGACGACGCGGCGAGTGCGTCGCCGTGCTTCGCGTGCGGCGGGGCCGGCCAAGGGCGAGGCGCGCGAGGCCGCTCCGGTCAAGGTCGACGTTGCGGCCCCACCGAAGCCGCCGGCGAAACCCGTTGCAAGCCTGAAGCCGGTCAAGCCGCCGCCGCGGCGCCGGCCGAACCGCGCCCTGGTGCTGTGGACGTCGTTCGCCGCCGCGCTGGTGGCGGTCGGCGCACTGACCGCCTGCCTGGTCGCGCTGCTCGTCCAGCAGGGGCACGCCGACGCGGCACAGGCGCGCGATCAGCGCTTCGTCGACACCGCCACGCAGACGGTGGTCAACATGTTCAGCTACAAGCAGGACAACATCGACGAGAGCGTGAACCGGTTCTACGACGGCACCAGCGGCCCGCTGCGCGGAATGCTGGGCGCCAACAACAACATCGAAAACCTCAAGGGCCTGTTCCGCTCCACCAACGCGACGTCCGAAGCCGTCGTCAACGGCGCCGCGCTGGAGGGCATCGACTCGGTCACCGACAACGCGTCGGTGTTGGTGTCGGTGCGGGTGACGGTCGCCGACATCGACGGGACGAACAAGCCGTCCATGCCGTATCGGCTGCGGGTGATCGTGCACGAGGACGAGCACGGGCGGATGACCGGCTACGACCTGAAGTATCCGGACGGGGGTAACTGATGCGGTGGCTGATCGCCGTCGCGGGCTCCCTGCTGGTGGCCGCCTTCGTCGGCCTGTCCGCGGCGTCCGGTTGGTTTTACTGGGAGCGGGCGCAGACGCGCGGCGAGGCGGCCGCGCGGGCGGTGTTGCCGGGGCTGGCCGCCAAGGAGATACCCGAGGTGTTCGCCTACGACTATCAGACCGTCGAACGCAGCCTCTCGGCCGCGTACCCGTTGCTGACGCCCGCCTATCGCCAGGAGTTCCAGAAGAGCGCCAACGCGCAGATCATTCCGGAGGCGAAGAAGCGTGAGGTCGTCGTCCAGGCCAATGTCGTTGGCGTGGGCGTCATGTCGGCCAAGCGGGATTCGGCGTCGGTGATGGTCTACCTGAATCGCACCGTGACCGACAAGTCACGACAGCCCCTCTACGACGGCAGCCGGTTGCGCGTGGACTTCACCAAAGTCGGCAAGCAATGGTTGATCGCCTACATCACACCGATCTAGGAACCGGCCGAGCGTGATGCTCGGCGCCCACGGTTGCGCTGGCGTGACTCTCGGCCGTGGCGCAACAGGCCAACCCTCAGAAGCACATCGCAATGTCGTTGCAGCGCAATGGATAACGCTCGATCGGGCTGGGCGGAGGGCCGGTGAGTGCCAACGAAAACGGTTGCTTGCTCATCGCCGACTCCAGGCCGCACTCCGGGCCATGCAGACTGGTGTGTGTGCCGGTGAGCGTCTCGTCGTCAAACGCAAAGGTTTCGGTGGACGCCGCGGTGCCGCCGCCCGGGCACGAAACGCCGTCGGCGATGTCGACTTTGAAGGTCCAGCGTTGGCTCACCAGCCGGGCCCTGCCGCTGTAGTTCTGCAGTTTGTCCTGCCGGCTGATCCGTTCGTCGGTCGAGCTCACGATGTTCAGGGCGCAAAAGTCCGCCATGATGTCCGGGTTGGAATAGTCCTTGTAGTAGCGGCTTCCGTTCACCTGATCGCACAGCGCGGTGATCGTCCAGGTCACCCCGGAGACCCCCGCCTGATTGAAGGAGTAATTGCCGTCCGGTGGCGGCGCGACGGCGCCGGCCGGTTCGCCCGATTCCAACGCGATTCCGAGCGCGACGGCCGAGCAGATGCCGGCGCCGGCGGCCAGGCCACGACGGAGCTTCATGACGTTCCTCCCTCTACGCTGCATCGAGTATCACAGCGTTTGGGCGGCAGCACCATGGGGGGTTATGGCAAACCGTGCGCCCCGCTGTGGCCGAGCGGCCCGGCAAAGCCCCCGCTTCCGCCGTTTCCGCCGCCGCTGCCATTCCCGCCGTTCCCACCGTTGCCGATGAATACGGCGTCGCCGCCTCTGCCGCCGTTGGCGGGTGCGGCGCCGCTGCCGGCGTCGCCGCCCCTGCCGCCGCCGCCGAAGAGCCCGCCGACGCCACCGTCTCCACCGGCCCCGCCGGCGCCGGTGCCGGATCCGGCGCCACCCGTGCCGCCGGCACCGCCGTGGGCGAATATCCCGGTCCCGCCGCCCTTCCCGCCGGCGCCGCCGACTCCGACCGGGCCGCTGCCGGCACCGCCCGTGCCGCCGGCACCGCCGCCGCCCAACAGCTTGACGTTGCCGCCGTCGGCCCCGCGGCCGCCGACAAGGCCGGCCCCGCCGTCGCCGCCGTTGCCGCCGTCGCCGATGATCCCGCTGTTGCCGCTATTGCCGCCGTTCCCGCCGGTGCCGAGGAACGCGGAACCGCCCTGGCCGCCGTGACCACCGTTGCCGAACACCCCGGCGGTGCCCGCGTCGCCGCCGCTGCCGCCGTGTCCACCCGCTCCGGTGGCGTCACCGCCGGTCCCGCCGGTGCCGCCGTTGCCGTGCAGCCACGCGCCCTTGCCGCCGTGGCCACCGAAACCGCCTATCCCGTTGGCGCCGGTAGCGCTCCCGCCGGCCCCGCCGGTGCCGCCGTTGCCCTGCAACCACCCGCCGTTGCCTGCGTTACCACCCAAACCGCCGGCGGTGTCGCCGACTCCACCCGCCCCGCCGCTGCCGCCGGAGCCTTGTAGCCATCCGCCGCTGCCGCCGGCGCCGCCGTAACCCCCGAAACCGTTGGCGTCGCTTCCGCCGGCTCCGCCCGCGCCGCCGTGGCCGAGCATCGGGGCGTTGCCGCCCGCCCCGCCCATACCGCCAGTGCCGCCGACGGCCGTGGCGATCCCGCCCGCCCCGCCTGCGCCGCCGGAACCGATCAGCCACCCGCGCGGCCGCCTCGCCGCGCGTCTGCGCCCGCTCCCAGTAAAACCAACCGGACGCCGCGGACAGGCCGACG
>NZ_LZKE01000115.1:0-4760 GCF_001672675.1 Mycobacterium sp. E2327 | reverse complement strand
CGGCGGCTACGGTGGCGACGGCGGCTGGACCACGGTCACCGGACACACCGCCGGCAACGGCGGCCAAGCGGGGCAAGGTGGCCAAGGCGGCGCCGGCGGCATAGGGCCGCCCGGCGGCACCGGCGGCGCCGGCGGCGCCGGCGGCCAGGGCGGGCAAGGCGGGCATGCCGGCCCCGCCCAGGGGCCCGGCGGCGGAATCCAGGGCAACGGCGGCGCAGGCGGCGCCGGCGGCATTGGCGGCTCGGGCGGCGCCGGTGGCGCCGACGACGGCACCGACAACGCCGGCACCGGCGGCACCGGTGGCACCGGCGGCGAAGGCGGCGTCGGCGGTACCGCCTATTACTTTGGCCAACCCACCGGCAAGGTGGGCGCCTCGGGCGCGGGCGGTGCGGGCGGCACCGGCGGCCAGGGCGGCGCGAGTGCCACCAACGGTGACGCCGGCGGCGTCGGCGGCCAGGGCGGCCAAGGTGGCCAGGGCGCCCTTGGCGCTTCGGGCGTGTTCGGCCTCAACGATGGCGGTGACGGCGGCCGAGGCGGCCAAGGCGGCGAAGGTGGTGCCGGCGGCGCGAGCGCGCTCGGCGCCGGTGGCACCGGAGGGGCCGGCGGCGGAGGTGGCCACGGCGGCGATGCCGGCAATGCCGGCTTGATCGGCCAACCCGGGGGCACCGGCGGCACGGGCGGCGCAGGCGGCAGCGGCGGCAGCGGCGGCACCGGCTCCAGCGGCGACCCGGGAACCGGCGGCGACCCGGGAACCGCGGGCACCCCAGGCACCGGCCATTCCGATTACGTGGGCGGCACCGGCGGCGCTGGAGGCGACGGTGGCAGCGGCGGACCGGGCTCGCCGTAGGTACGGACTAAGCCAGGACGGCCAGTTCCTTGGAGAACCGCGTCAGCAGTTCGGGGCCGTGCCCGTCGGCGCCGTCCGGCACGACGAGGGTGTCCTCGATGCGCACGCCGCCGCGGCCGGGCAGGTAAACGCCTGGTTCCACGGTGACCACCGACCCCGCCAGCAGCGTGCCGGTGGACGTGGCGCCGATCCCCGGCGCCTCGTGGATCTGCAGGCCCACGCCGTGCCCCAGGCCATGTCCGAACTGCTCGGCGTACCCGGCGTCGGCGATCAGCTGGCGCGCGGCGCCGTCGACCTCGCGCAGGTTGGCGCCGGGCTTCAGCGCCTCCCGGCCGGCCCGCTGCGCGTCGGCGACCAGCTGGTAGATGTCCAGCTGCCAGTCCGCGGCCTTGCCCAGCACGAAGGTGCGGGTCATGTCGGAGTGGTAGCCGGCGACCAACGCGCCGAAGTCGATCTTGACGAAGTCGCCGTCGGCCAGGACCGCGTCGGTCGGGCGGTGGTGCGGGATGGCCGAATTCGGCCCGGCGGCCACGATGGTCTCGAACGAGATCGCGTCCGCGCCGTGGTCGAGCATCCGCGACTCCAGCTCGCGGCTCACCTCGCGTTCGGTCCGGCCCGGCCGCAGGCCGCCGCGCGCCACCAGATCGGTCAACGCGGCGTCGGCCGCCTCGCAGGCCAGGCGTAGCAGCGCGACCTCCCCCGCGTCCTTGACCTCGCGCAATCCCTCGACGGTCCCGGCGGCCCGCACCAACTCGGTCGATCCCTTGTGCTCCTCGATCTCGCTCGTCAGCGCGTCGAAGCCGTCGACGGTGATCACGTTGCTCTCGAAGCCCAGCTTGCCGACGGCGGCGTCGGCGGCCCGGCCCGCCAGGTAACGCCCGACGGCCCGTTCGATGGCGACCTCGAGGTCGGGCGCCTGCTCGGCGGCCTGGGTGCGGTACCGGCCGTCGGTGGCCAGCACGGGTTCGCGGTCGTCGGCAAACACCAGCAACGCGCCGTTCGATCCTGAGAATCCGGACAGGTACCGCACGTTGACCAGGTCCGTGACCAGCATCGCGTCCAGCCCGCCGGCCCCGATCTGCGCTTTCAGCTTTTCTCGGCGCTGGGAATGTGTCACGACCCTTGACGGTACTCGCTACGCTTTCCCTTCATGAGGAACTGGATGCTGCGCGGATTGGTGTTCGCCGCCGCGATGGTCGTCGTCCGTTTGATACAAGGTGCACTGATCAACGCGTGGCAAACACAGGCCGGGCTGATCAGCGTCGTGCTGCTGCTCTTGTTCGTGATCGGCGTCGTCGTGTGGGGGGTGCTCGACGGTCGGGCGGACGCCAAGGCGCAGCCGGATCCGGACCGCCGACAGGATCTGGCGATGACGTGGCTGCTGGCCGGCCTGTTGGCCGGCATCCTCAGCGGCGCCGTCTCCTGGCTCATCGCGCTCGCGTACTCCGGCCTGTACACCGGGGGCCTGATCAACGAGGTGACGACGTTCGCGGCCTTCACCGCGCTGCTCGTCTTCCTGCCCGGGATCATCGGTGTGGCCGTGGGCCGCTGGCGGATCGACCGCAACCCGCCGCCCCGCCCGCACGGGGAGGGCGACGAACGGGCCGACACCGACGTCTTCTCGGCCGTCCGCGGCGACGAGGCGCCGACCGGCGAGATACCGGCGCAGACGGCCCCGGGTGTGCAGGCCGAGGAACGCACCGGGTCGGTCGCGACCGCCGAGCGCGACGCGCCGACGGAGAAGCTTCCGTCTGGACCATGGGGAGCACCCACGGAAACCATTCCGACCGGCCAGGACGACGCCAAGACCGAGGTCATCCGGACCGACGACTCGAGGCACACCAAGCCGGGCTCGGAGCCGGAAAAGGGTTAACCCACCTCGGCCAGGTAGCGCAGGGCGAGCAGGTAGCCCTGAATTCCCAACCCGACGATCACTCCCGTGGCGACGGGGCTGAGGTACGAGTGGCGCCGAAACTCCTCACGCGCATGCACATTGGAGATGTGCACCTCGATCAGGGGCGCGCTGAGTTCTGCGCACGCATCGCGCAGCGCCACCGACGTGTGGGTGAGGCCGCCGGCATTGAGGATCACCGGCTCGCCGGCATCGGCGGCCGCATGAATCCAGTCCAGTAGCTGCGCTTCGTCATCGCTTTGCCGCACAACCACTTTGAGCCCCAGGGCGGCGGCTTCGCGCTCGATCAGCTCCGCCAGCTGGTCGTGGGTGGTGTCGCCGTACACGTCGGGCTCGCGGCGGCCCAGCCGGCCCAGGTTGGGGCCATTAATCACATTGACCGTCATGACGCCTCCAGCCCCGAGTACGCCGCCGCCAGCAGCGACGGGTCCGGCCCGGTGAGCCGGCCCGGCTTCCCGAGCCCGTCGAGCACCACGAACCGAAGCACGCCGGCGCGGGTTTTCTTGTCCCCGGCCATATATTCCAGCAATTGCGGCAACGCGTCGGCGTCGTACGTAACCGGCAGGCCGAGCGAGGTCAGGATGCTGCGGTGGCGCGCCGCCGTCTCGTCGTCCAGCCGGCCGGCCAGCCGGGCCAGCTCCGCGGCGAACACCAGGCCCACCGACACGGCGGCGCCGTGGCGCCACCGGTAGCGTTCCCGGCGCTCGATCGCGTGCGCCAAAGTGTGGCCGTAGTTGAGGATTTCGCGCAGCTCCGACTCCTTCTCGTCGGCGGCGACGACCTCCGCCTTGACGGCGATCGCGCGCCGGATCAGCTCCGGCAGCACGTTGCCCGCGGGGTCCAGCGCGGCCTGCGGGTCGGCCTCGATGAGGTCAAGGATCACCGGGTCGGCGATGAACCCCGCCTTCACCACCTCGGCCATCCCGGCGACGAGTTCGTTGCGCGGCAACGTCTTCAGCGTCTCCAGGTCCACCAGGACGGCCAGCGGCTGATGGAACGCGCCGACCAGGTTCTTGCCGGCGTCGGTGTTGATGCCGGTCTTGCCGCCCACGGCCGCGTCGACCATGCCGAGCAGCGTGGTCGGGACGTGGACGATGTCGACGCCGCGCAGCCAGGTCGCCGCCGCGAAACCGGCGACGTCGGTGGCCGCCCCGCCGCCCAGGCTGACCAGGGCGTCCCTGCGGCCGATTCCGATGCGGCCCAGCACTTCCCAGATGAATCCCACGACGGGGAGGTCCTTGCCCGCCTCGGCGTCCGGGATCTCGATGCGGTGCGCGTCGATCCCCTTGTCGGCCAGCCGCTTTCGGATCTCCTCGGCGGTCTCGCCCAGTACCGGCTGATGTAGCACCGCGACTCGGTGCCGGCCGGACAGCAGGTTCTCCAGCTCGCCGAGCAGGCCGGCGCCGATCACCACCGGATACGGTTCATCGACGGCCACGTGCACGGTGACCGGCGCGGCGGTCATGTGGCGGCCTCGCTCGGCGTCTGCAACCGGCTCAGGATGTTGCGGACCACCGCCCCGGGATTGCGGCGGTTGGTGTCGACCCGGATGGTCGCGACGCGCCGGTACAGCGGGACCCGTTTGGCCATCAGCTCGCGGTATTTCTCGGCGCGGTCCGGCCCGGCCAGCAGCGGCCGCACGGCGGTGCCGCCGGTGCGCCGTACCCCCTCGCGGGCGCCGATCTCCAGGTAGACGACCGTGTGCCCGGCCAGCGCCTCGCACACGCCCGGGCTGGTGACCGCGCCGCCGCCGAGCGAGAGGACGCCGTCGTGCTCGGCCAAAGCCGTGCGCACGACCTGTTCCTCGATGCGGCGGAACTCCTGTTCCCCGTCGGTGGCGAAGATTTCGGGGATGCTGCGGCCGGTCTGCTGCTCGATCGCCACGTCGGTGTCGAGCAGCCCGACCCCGAGCGCCTTGGCCAGCCGCCGCCCGATGGTGGACTTGCCCGAGCCCGGCAGGCCGACGAGCACCGCCTTGGGCGCCATCACGCGGTACCGCGC
>NZ_LZKE01000114.1:0-584 GCF_001672675.1 Mycobacterium sp. E2327 | reverse complement strand
GATCTCGTTCGGCACCAAGGGCGGGGAGATCGAGATGAACGGGCAGCGCGTCGCCGTCCCGGTGTCCACGGACCAGATGCGCAAGATCGCCCAACTCTCCGGCGGGCAGTCCTACACCGCCACCAACATCAACGAGCTGAACAAGAGCTACAACGCCATCGAGAACGACATCGGCTTCCGCACGGTGCCCGGCCCCGGCAGCGCCGGCTGGCTGCGCCTGGGCGTTGTCGTCGCGCTGATCGCCGCGGCGCTGGGCCTGCTGATCAACCGACGCCTGCCGGTCTGAGCGATCAGGCGGGCAGCCGCCGGTTCAGGAACAGGCCGGCCAGGACGGCGCCCGCCAGCAGCACCGCGCCCAGCATCATCCAGGCCAGGCTGGCGTCGCCCTTGACGGTCTGATAGCCGATCTGGCGCTGCAGCGTCGAATAGACGCTCTCCAGCGATTCCAGGCTGTCCGCGTGGAACGCCTGGCCGTCGGTGATCTTGGTGATCTCCTGCAGCGTCTGGTCGTCGACGGGGACCGGGATGGTGGCGCCCTCGTACTCGACGGTGCCGTAGGGCGTGCCGAAGGAGATCGTCGAGAT